>JAZRZY010000114.1:0-9130 GCA_045601605.1 Eubacteriales bacterium | reverse complement strand
ATGTGCAGGTGTCCATTCCGCCGAGAATATTAAGTAAGGTGGTTTTTCCGGCTCCGCTGGGACCAACAATTATAACAAGCTCACCTTTTTCGGCTGTGAAGCTTAGATCCTTTACGGCATTAATTGTAACTTCTCCTGTTTTATACTGCTTTAAAACGTTTTTAAATTCAATAAATGGCATAATTTAACCCCTCCATAATTCAATAGAATTATAGCATGCCAAAAAAATTATAACAACATACAAATTCGACAATATGTGCAATGTAAAAGCGCGACTCAGAAGAGTCGCTCTTTTTTCTTTTCGGAAGGTCAGCCATTGACTTGATTTTTGGGAGCTCCCGCGAGAAAGGCGGCGAGGTTCTCCTCCACCACGGAGAGCAGGCGCGCACGCGTCTCGGGGCCCGCCCAGGAGACGTGGGGGGTGAGGATGCAGTTTTTGGCACCGAGCAGAGGACAGGTGGGGAGCATCGGCTCCCGGCGAAGCACGTCGATGCCCGCGCCCGCAAGACGGCCGCTTTCCAGCGCCTCGCGCAGGGCCGCTTCCACGACCAAGCCTCCGCGGGCGGTGTTGAGGAAGAAGGAGCCTTGCTTCATCGAGGAAAAGGCGGCTTCGTCCATACAGTCTGCGCTGTCCTCGTTTAAGGGGCAGTGCAGGCTGACGACGTCGGAATGCTTCAGAAGCTCGGCGAAGGGCACCTGTGTGACGCGGCTGTCTGAGATGCGACTGCGGTTGTGCACCAAGACGCGCATCCCGAAGGCGAGGGCGATGTCTGCCACACGGCGGCCGATGGCGCCGTAGCCGACGATGCCGAGCGTCTTGCCGCAAAGCTCGATGTGCGGCAGGGGGAAGTAGGAAAAGGTGCGGCTTTTCACCCAATCTCCCGCGGCGACCGTCTCGTTGTATTCGTGGGCGCGGTCGGTGAGGGCGAGCAGGAGGGCGAAGGTGTGCTGGGCAACGGCCTCGGTGGAGTAGGCGGGTGCGTTGGAGACCACCACGCCGCGGCGGCTTGCCTCGGCAAGATCAATGTTGTTGTAGCCCGTGGCAAACAGGCCGATGTATTTCAGCTTCGGCGCCGCAGAAAAGCGTGCCTTGTCAAAAAGCGTCTTGTTGCAAAGCACGATCTCGGCCTCGGAGAGCTTTTCACGAATGTCCTCCTCGTCTTCGAGGCGGCAGGTGAAGACCTCGCCGTAGGCGGAAAAGCGCGCGGGCGAGAGGTGGGAATCAAAGACGGTATCTGCGTCGGTGATGACGATGTTTCGTTTCATACAAACTCCTTTGTCGGCTCTTTTCTCCATCATAACACAAAAGCCGCAGAGGCACAAGGGCTCTGCGGCAGGGGCGTGTGTTTAGTGTTCGGTATAGCTGTCGGCAAACGCGAGAAGCTCGCGGTAAGAGGGCAGGACGGAGTCGGGCACGCAGATGCCGGTGTCGGGCGCGACGGTTCCCTTCTTCTGCTGAACGTACTGCAAAAAGCGCGGGGGCAGGACGTTGTTTGCATAGAGGTACTCTTTGGCGCGGATGTTGGAGAGGCAGACAAGAAGCAGGCTCGTCATCTGGCTCCAGGAGAGGCGCACCTTTTTCTTTTCCAGCTGGATCAGGCGTGCGCGGGAGAGGCCTGCGAGGTCGGAGAGCGTTGCCTGCGACATCTGCAGAACGCGGCGCAGCTTGGGAAGCAGATCGAGGATGTGAGCGGCAAAGGCAAGGCGCTCCTCTTTGGAGAAGACCACGACGGCGTCGGATGCATCCGACAGATCGATCTGCTCGCGGTAGAACGCCATCAGCTCGGCGTTCACCGTCAGGTTGGTGTCCGGCGGGATGTTGGCGTCTTTTTGCTGCAGGTATTGCAAAAAGCGCGGGGAGAGCACGTGTTTTTCGTACAGGTATTCTTTGGCGCGGGCGTTTCCGAAGCAGATGAAAAGGGCGCTGGTGAGCTGGCCCCAGGAAAGCTCGGCGGTGCCGTTCTCCACGCGGATGATGCGTGCGCGGGAGATGCCGGCGAGCTCTCCGAAGCGCGCCTGCGACATACGCAGGATGCGGCGCAGCTCGGACAGATGCTCTGCGGCGAGGGCACAGATCTCTTTTTTCTCGGTTTCGGACAGTTGAACCATTCTTTGTTCCTCCTTTGGCAAGGCGAGGCGGCGGTTCGGCCGCCGGCTGAACTTGCAAAATGCGGTGCGTTTTCTCAAACGGGGCGAAGCGGTGCAGGCGGAGTTTTGTTTTTGGGGAAAAAGAAAACCACCCCCTTGGGGGTGGCCTGTTTCTTTTTAATGAGGGAAACGGCTCTGCAACGCTCGTTTTATGATTTCTGCAGATATTTTAGCAGAAAAAGCAGAAAAAGTAAAGCCTTTTAAAAAATTTAACGATTTGCAACGTTAACTGTTTGCGACGGTGATCGATTCCACGATATCTGCCACGTGCTCGATGGTGTCACAGCTCTTCTCAAAGTAGCCGAACAATTCGCGCCAGGCGATGACGGCAATGGGGTCTCGCTCTTCGGCAAAGAGGCGGCGGGTCGCCTCCACGTAGATGCGGTCGCCCTCCTCTTCGAGGTCGTTGATCCTTCTCAGATAATCGCCCAGAACCTTGGATTTCTTGAAGTTCTTGAATTCCTCCAGCATTTCGCACATCGCCTCGCAGGCGCGCACCAAAAGGCGGGCAAACTCAAACGCCTCGGGGCGAATGGAGGTGATGCCGTTGATGTAGATGTGGATGGCGATGTCGTCGATGGCGTCGGTCACGTCGTCGATGTTCTGGGAGAGACCGAGGATGTCCTCGCGCTCAATGGGGGTGATGAAGGCGCGAACAAGCTCCGCCATCATCTCGTGCTTCTTGGCGTCGCCGCGGTTTTCCATCGCGTGGATGGCCTCCTTTTTCTCGGGGAGGGTGGCGACGTCAAAATGCTCCAGAAGGTCGCAGAGCATCAGCGCGGTCTCGCGGCTGATGGCGGCAACCTCGCAGAAGTTGTTAAAATAAAAGTCTTCTTTTTTTGCTTTCGTCTTTTTTTCCTTTGCCATAACGACTCCTAACGAACGGTGTAATCGGTAAAAACGGTTGATCGCTTAACGCTCAGAAGAGCAGCATAAAGAGCTTTGCCATCAAAAAGCCGATGAGCCCACAACCGGGGAAGGTCAGAACCCAGGTCAGCACCATCTCCTTGACGACGGAGAGGTTGATGGAGGAAAGCCGCTTGGAGGCACCGACGCCCATGACCGAGGTGGCCTTGGTGTGCGTGGTGGAAACGGGCAGTCCCGTGAAGGTGGCGATGAAGAGGCAGGCGCTGGCGGCAATGTCTGCGGAAAAGCCCTGATACTGTTCGAGCTTGACCATGTCCATGCCGACGCTCTTGATGATCTTGTAGCCGCCGACCGAGGTGCCCAGACCCATTACGACTGAGACCAGAAGCGGCATCCACGGATATTCGATGATGCGAATGTCCTGGCTCATCGGCTGGTTGTTTGCGAGGAAGGAGACCAAGACGAGCACGCCCATAAATTTCAGGCCGTCCTGTGCGCCGTGCATAAAGCTCATGGCCGCGCCGCCGAAGATCTGACCGCCGCGGAAGAAGCCGCGCGTCTTTCTGCGGTCGGCGTTGCGGAAGAGGAGGACCGTCAACTTTGTGCAGAGGAAGCCGAGCCCGAAGCCGAGCAGCGTGGAGACGACGAGGCCGATGCCGACCTTTTGCCATTCGCCGAGCTCAACGGCCTCCAGCCCGTTTAAGGCAAGCGCCGCGCCGGTGAGACCGGCGATGAGCGCGTGGGATTCGCTGGTGGGGATGCCGAAGTACCAAGCCGCGACTGCCCAGACGATGATGGCAAAGAGTGCGGCGCAGAGCGCGACGGACGCCTCGCCCTTCGTGGGGTCGAACTTCGCCATTTTCGAGATGGTGTCTGCCACTTCCTGGCTGATGGCGGTCATCGCCAGCACGCCGAAGAAGTTGCACACGGCACTCATCAAAACGGCGGCCTTCGGACTCATGGCGCGGGTGGCGACACAGGTGGCGATGGCGTTGGGCGCGTCCGTCCAGCCGTTGACGAAGATCACGCCGAGCGTGAGCACAACGGATATGAGAAGGACGGGGTTTTCAATGACCTGCCCGAAAAAGCCGACGAATGAAAAGTCCAAAAGAGGCCTCCGTAAAAGAAGTGTCTGAAACCGGTATCTTTTTACCTATTATTATAAATGTACCATAAACACCCGCAAAATGCAAGCGAAATTTGCCTCTTTCTCCCTGTTTTGACAAGGCGTGGCACGGGTGCGCTTTTTTGTGTGCGCGCGCGTTGGCGGGGGGGCGCGGTGCGTCTCTCTGTGTGCGCGAAGGTTGACAAGGCGTGTGCGTTCGGTGTACAATGAAAACAGAGCGGAGCGCGTCTGCCGCAAAGCGAGGACACTTCCCTCTTCAAGCCGCCGAGGCGCGGGTGCGTCCTCCGGCGATTTAGATTGCCAAAAATTGGCAAAACAAAAACTTTCGCCGTCTCTCCGTGCGGAAGATCACGTTTATAGGAGGCCACTTATGTCTGAACAACTTCTTTGTCCGAACTGTCAAAGTCCCATCACCGAAGGTGTGCCCTGTGCCGTCTGTGCAGGTCGCGCGCAGGAAAGTGCCCCTGCTTGCCCGCCTGAGCAGCCGGCTTGTGCCCCGCAGCCGACCGAGCAGGCGCCCGTGTATCAGCAAGCGCCCGTGTATCAGCAGCCGCCCGTGTATCAGCAACCGCCTGTGTATCAGGAGGCTCCCGCTCCTTCGCTGGAGAATGAAGCCTACCGCACCCTTTTGGAGAAGACCTTTGCTCCGATGGGTGCCTGGAGCGTTTTCGGCACTCAGCTTTTGTTCTGCGTTCCCTTCGTCGGCTTTATCTTTGCCATCGTGTTTGCCTGCGGCGGTTGCCGCAAGAAGCAGAAGACTGCCATGGCTCGTGCCTATCTGCTCTATTATCTCTTTGCCGTCGTGATCGCCGTGCTCTTCTTCGTGCTTGCGTTGGTGCTTGGTTATGCGATGAACATGGAAGTAGGAAAAGTCGCTATGGACGAGTTTGCCCACGTCACAAGCGTCTTGTAAGTCTCGGCAAAACCTGCCCCAAGACAAGAAAAAGCCCCGAAATATCGGGGCTTTTTTGTTTTTTCGACGCCCTCGTGCGACAGTCTTTTTCCCTTCTCTTTGTCATAATAGTCTCAGAGACACAACTCTCAGACAATCGACAAAGGAGACCACAATGAAACACGACCGTTTTCGGGTGCAAAGCACCCTGCCGATGCCGCGGCTCAAGCGCATACGGCTCTCGGCCATCTTCCCTGCCCCTTCCGCCGTTGCCGCCGTCACCTCCGAAGAGGTGGAGCGCTTGGCGGAAAGTGTGCGCCGCCACGGGCTGATCCAGCCCGTCGGCGTGCGGAAAAAAGCGGGTTTTCCCGTGCGCTACGAGCTTTTGTTCGGTTATCGGCGCTTTCTCGCCTGCCGCTTTTTGTATTTGCCGAGCATCCCCTGTCTGGTTTTTCCGGAGGACTCGTCGGCGGCGCTCTTGGCGCTTTGTGAGAATTTCCAGCGGCGCCTGCCGAATCCTGCGGAGCTTTTGCGCGCTTCCGAACGCCTTTCAATTTCGGCGGAGGAGCTTTGCGCCCGCCTTCCCCTCCCCTGCCCAAAAATGAAAAAAGACGCGGAACGGCGGGATATTTCGCTCTTTTTATCCGAGCTTTCCGAGGAGCCGCCGTCGCCTGCCGCGCCCGTTGGAAAGCGTTGCGGCATCGTCCGTGATCCGCGCCTGCTTGCCAACTCCATTGAGCGCGCCGTGCGAATGGGGCGCGAGGCCGGGCTTTCCGTAGAGGTGCAGATCGTGCGCCGCGCGGATGAGATCTGCTATCACATTCGCCTCCCCTTGTCCGAAGAAGGGGTAAAAGCCGAGCAGAACTGCGCCTCCGTTGCAAGCTAACGTCGTTTGAAAACGGACGCTGTGTTTCACGTGAAACAATCCCCTTTGCCGCTTTGCGTCTTTCGCGTGAAACACGGCGGCGTTTTTCGGCTGTTTCACGTGAAACGTTTGGGGCACTTGCCTCGGGCAAGCCCGCGCGCGGTTTTTTCATGAATTTGCCTGATCAATATTTTGAGGCATCTTTTTTGCCCCTCGACAACATCTTGTACGCCCGCTGCGCCCGTCGTGCGGGCTTGTTGTTCTATATCTTGTGGTGCCGACTTCCCTCTTTTGCCACATTTGGTAAAAATGCCCGCAAATCGGGCAAAAATCGCCCGCGCCGCGCGATGCGTCGCGTCGTTTTCTTTTTTGCGCTCGCGCGTGTGTATATGCGTGTGCGTGCGTGCGCGCGTGTTGACAGAGCCTCCAAAATTTGTTATACTACCAAATCATAAGTACTTATTTCGGCTTGGACGAAAGGAATCTGTCACCGTGGCGACCATTTTAGCATTTGCAAACCAAAAAGGCGGCGTCGGAAAGACCACCTCCGCCATCAACGTGGCGGCGGCGCTCGGTCTGATGGGGCGGCGCGTGCTGCTCATTGACGCCGATCCGCAGGGCAACTGCACGGGCGGCGTAGGGCTCTCGAAGCAGGAGGCGTCCCTCTACGACGTGCTCGTCGGCGCGCTTCCCCTGTCTGCCGTCATCCGTCAGACGCCCTACAACAACCTCTGGGCAGTTGCCGCGACGATGGATCTGGCGGGCGCGGAGCTGGAGATCGCCGCGCGCGATCACCGCGAAAGTCTGCTTTCCGCCGCGCTTTTGCCCGTGGCGAGCGCCTTTGACTACGTCATCATCGATTGCCCTCCTTCCCTCGGGCTTGTGACGCTGAACGCCCTCGTTGCCGCAGACTTTGTGGTGGTGCCCATGCAGTGCGAATATTTTGCGCTGGAGGGGTTGAGTCAGCTCTCCTACACCATTCGCAACGTGCGCCGTCTTTACAACCCCCGTCTGGAGATTGCCGGCGTGATTTTGACGATGTTTGACGGAAGGCTGAACCTCTCCCATCAGGTGGCGCGCGAGATCCGCCGTCATTTTGAGGGCAAGGTCTTCAAAAACGCCGTTCCCCGCTCCGTGCGTCTCTCCGAGGCACCGAGCCACGGCAAGCCGATCTGCTATTACGACCGATACTCCAAGGGCGGCATCGCCTATCAGGAGATCGCACTGGAACTGACCCGACGACTTGAGAAAGGACCGAAGCGATGAAACAGACCGGACTCGGACGCGGCCTTGACGCCCTGTTTTCCGACAACTCCACCGACCGCGGCGACCGCGTAACGCAGCTTTCTGCCGCCCTGATCCTCCCCGACGAGAACCAGAACCGTACCGTGTTTGAGAGCGAGCCGCTTTCGGATCTCGCCGCCTCCATCCGTGCACACGGCATTCTTCAGCCCCTGCTCGTGCGTCCGGACAAAAACGGCACTTACCGCATCGTGGCGGGCGAGCGTCGCTTCCGCGCGGGCAAAATGTGCGGAATGAAGACATTTCCTGTAATCATTCGTGACATGGACGTGCTTGAGGCCGCCGAGGTGGCGCTCATTGAGAATCTCCAGAGAGAGAACTTAAACCCGATCGACGAGGCGCGCGGCTTTCTGCGCTTGACCTCCTCCTTCGGGCTGACGCAGGAGGAGGCCGCCGGGCGCGTGGGCAAGAGTCGTGCCGCCGTGGCAAACGCCCTGCGCCTTTTGAAGCTGCCGCAGAAGATCCTGACGCTTTTGGAGGACAACAGCCTTTCCGCGGGACACGCGCGTGCCCTCTTGAGCCTGCCCTCGGACGAACTGAAGCTTCATCTTGCCGCGCGCATTCTCTCCGAGCATCTCTCGGTGCGTGAGACGGAGCGGGAAGCGCGCCGCCTGACGCAGCCGCAGGCAAACGGGGAAGACGCCGCCCTTGCCGGCTATCGCAAGAGCTTGGAAGAGCGACTCACCCAGCGCACGGGTCATAAGGTGACCATCACACCCGCCAAGGAAGGACGCGGCGGAAAGCTTTCGCTCTCTTACCGCAACACGCAAGAATTGGAGGAGATCATCGTTTCCCTCGCCGGAGAAGATTTCCTCCTGCAAGAATAAAGATCAAACGAAAAAGAGGACACCGATATGCTGGACATCAGATTCATCAAAGAAAACACCGAATACGTCAAGGAACGCCTTGCTGCCCGCGGCGGCGATTTCGCCGCGAGCGTGGACGAGGTGCTTCGCCTCGATGCGCGCCGCCGCGAGCTCATTTCCGAGTCCGAGGCAAAAAAAGCGCAGCAGAATGCCGTTTCCAAGCAGGTTCCCATCCTGAAGAAGGAGGGCAAGGATCTTTCCGCCACCTTTGCCGAGATGAAGGAACTCGGCGCCGCCGTCAAGGCGCTGGACGAGGAGCGCGGGGAAGTGGAGAGCGCGTTGCGTACGCTGATTCTCACCCTGCCGAATCTGCCGCACGACTCTTTGCCCGTGGGCGCTGACGATACGGCAAACCGCGAGGTTGCCAAGTGGGGAACGCCCCGCGAGTTTGACTTTGAGCCGAAGCCGCACTGGGATCTCGGCCGTGACCTCGGCATTCTTGATCCGGAGGCCGCCGCGAAGGTGACGGGGGCCCGTTTCCATTTCTATAAGGGTCTCGGCGCACGCCTTGAGCGCGCCATCGTCAACTTCTTCCTCGATCTGCACGCCCGTCAGGGCTATACGGAGATCCAGCCGCCCTTTATGGCCAATCGCGCGTCTATGACGGGCACGGGTCAGCTTCCGAAGTTTGAGGATCAGGCCTTCAAGGTGGAGGGCACGGATTACTTCCTCATCCCGACCGCCGAGGTTCCCGTGACGAATATGCACCGCGAGGAGATCCTCGACGGTGCGCGCCTGCCTCTGTCCTACTGCGCGTACTCCGCCTGCTTCCGCGCGGAGGCGGGAAGTGCCGGCCGTGACACGCGCGGACTCATCCGTCAGCACCAGTTCAACAAGGTGGAGCTTGTGAAGTTCGTCGCGCCCGAAGAATCCATGAAGGAGCTGGACAAGCTCACCCGCGATGCCGCAGAGTGCCTTGAGATCCTCGGTCTTCCGTATCGTGTGATGATGCTTTCCACGGGCGACGTGGGCTTCTCCTCCGCCATCACCTACGACCTTGAGGTGTGGATGCCGTCCTACGGCCGCTACGTGGAGATCTCCTCCTGCTCTGACTTTGAGGATTA
>JAZRZY010000113.1:0-1798 GCA_045601605.1 Eubacteriales bacterium | reverse complement strand
GTTATTGGAAAAGCCGCGAGTGGATCCCGCTTCTTGCCGCCTGTCTCATCTTCGCCGCCGCAGTGCCCGCAGGCGGGCTCTTCGGCCCTTGGATCGTGCTGTTTTTCGTGCGCGCCACCCTCTTTTTCGGCGCAAACCGCGCCTTCCTTGCGCTCAATCGCTACGTCTGGTGCCGAGACCGCCTCGGCGGTCTCGAGGGACGCCGCGACTGAACGCAGACCCCAACACAGGAGGATCCCTTTATGAAACAAGTCATCATCGTCGGCACCGGCGGTCACGCCAAGGTCGTGGCAGACATCGTCCTCGCGCGCGGGGATACGATCCGCGGCTTTCTCACCGCCGACGAAACGTGCCGAAGCTTCCTCGGCTTTCCCGTCCTCGGGCGCGAAGCGGATGCACGGCGCTTTCCCGATTGCGCCTTTGTGCTTGCCATCGGTGACCCTGCGGCAAGAGCACGCCTTGCAGAGGAGCTGGGCGGCCTTTCGTTTTACACCGCAGTCCATCCGCGCGCCATCGTCTCCGCGCTTGAGACGACGCTCGGGGAAGGCACCGTCGTTCTGCCGAATGCCGTCATCGGCCCCTGTGCCAAGATCGGCGTACACTGCATCGTAAACACCGCCGCCGTCGTGGAGCACGACTGCCGACTCGCAGACTTCGTCCACGTTGCCCCCGCAGCCGCTCTGGCGGGAGGTGTCAGCGTCGGAAAAGGCACGCACGTCGGTATCGGTGCCGCCGTGCGTCAGGGTGTTTCCATCTGCGAAAACTGCATCGTCGGCGCAGGCGCCGTCGTCACGCGCGACCTTGCCGAGCCCGCCACCTACGTCGGCATCCCCGCAAAGCGCCTCGATTGACACAAACCAAGAAAAAAGCACCGCAAATGCGGTGCTTTTTTCTATTCCGGCTTGATCTCGCCCTCTTTTTCTTCGAAGGCTCGCACGCACTGGCGGACGAGGTACAACACCTGCCCGTTGATGCTTCTTCCCTCATAGGCTGCAATGTATTTGAGCTTGCGATGCAATTCGGGATCGATCTCTATTCCGAGATGCTTATTTTCTTTGTTTCGCATATTCGTCTCCTCAAAACAAACTTATTTCCTCTTTATTTTAAGTAGACTTTGTGTTATAATGTTAGAAACATACTTGTTATAAGTATACTATATTTTGCAACGGAGTTTCTATATGTCATCTAAAATTGATCGTCTCGGCAGAGTTGTCATTCCAAAGCCACTGCGAGTCGCCTACCGTCTTATTGAAAACACACCGATCTCCTTCAGGGAAACTGATGAGGGAATTTTGCTCACCCACGCGAAACGTAGCTGTGTATTCTGCGGAGCAACAGAAGACTTGATCACAAACAAAACAAAAGCACTCTGCCGCAGTTGCCTGAAAACACTCTCCTCCGAGAACGAAAAAAGCACCTAACGCACGTTCTCCTGCAAGCGTCATACTCATCGACGCAATAAGGCGTGCGCTCTGTCTTGCGGATCCGCTTGGCCGGCAGAGAATAAAAAAGAACGACTCAACGGAGTCGTTCTTTTTGGTGTCCGCGCCGACCTATCTTCCCGAGCCGTCTCCAGCTAAGTATTGTCGGCATAAGCGAGCTTAACTTCCGTGTTCGGAATGGGAACGGGTGTACCCTCGCCAATAAAGGCACGGACTAATCAGGGATCGTACCCTGACAACCGAATACAGGTTTGCAAGAAAGAAGTTCAAGCAATCGGTCGATTAGTATCGCTCAGCTACACGTGTTACCACGCTTCCACCTGCGACCTATCAAGCTCGTAGTCTACAAGCGACCT
>JAZRZY010000112.1:0-2279 GCA_045601605.1 Eubacteriales bacterium | reverse complement strand
GGCTACACCTTCTCCGGTTGGTCCGTTGCCGAAGGCACTGTCATCAATGACACCACCGAAGTTTACACCAAGTACGTGAAGGACACCGCTACTGTCGCTACCACCATCAAGGTGGACGGTAAGACTGCTGTCACCGAGCGTGCCTACGGTTCCGTCCTGGCCGTCGAAGCCAAGGGTGAGAACTTCTCCTACTGGACCTTGAACGGCAAGATCGTCTCCACCGACGCTTCCTTCCGCTTCAATACTCCTTCTGAGGCCTGCACTCTGGAAGCCGTTTACGGCGCCGATGCTCCTGCAGCAGTCGCCGCTGTCGTCGATGCTTCCAAGGTCGATTCCACCATCTACTTCTTGATGAGCCGCTCCGGCGACATCAAGGAGACCGGTGTTCTCATGACCCGTAAGGCTTCTGCCTCCGACCTCGTTGTTGACACCACCGTCAACACCGTTACCAAGGGTGTCTCCACTGCCCCCGCCGATTACGACGTGGTTGGCTTCGTGAAGGATGCCACCGGTAAGGCCGGTACCTGGCTCGTCCGCGGCTACGTTGTCCTCGCTGACAACTCCGTCGTTTACACTGACGTTGCCACCGTCGAGATTGCCTAATCTCAATTAGAACGCTCAAAGGGCCCGCCGATCGGCGAGCCCTTGTTCTTTTTTGTTTTTTAGTTGTTCTTTCTCTTTTCGGGAGAAAAGAGAAAGAACCAAAGAGAAAAGCCGAGGTGAGAAAGTAAAAAAAGTCAAGCCTCACTCAAAACCACGCCCGTTGCATGGGCGCGGTTTTCTGCTGACGATGAATGGATTTTTTCTCTTCGCTTTCTTCTTTGCTGCTTTCTTCTTTCTCGTGAAAAAAGAAAGCAGAGAAAAACCCAAAACCGCGCCCGTTGCTTGGGCGCTTTTTTCTGCTGACGATAAATGGATCTTTTTTCTCTTCGCTTTCTTCTTTTGCTTCTTTTCTTCTTTCTCGTGAAAGAAGAAAAGAAGAGAAAAACCTTATAACTTTTTCACTTTTGCAATGCATTTTTTGCAGAGCGTGACCTTGGAATCCTCGGGGATCTCCGCGCCGCAGAGCGCGCAGGTCAGGGTTCGTTTCTTGATTACAATGGTGTCACCCGCAAGGTCCATCGTAAGGGGCGTTTGCGGCGTGAGGCCGAGCGCTTCGCGGTAATCGCGGGGAAGGACCACGCGGCCCAGCTCATCCAGTTTTCTGTTGACCATGGAATGCTCCTTTCTGTCACCAAGATATACCAATTTATGGCAAATGTCAAGAGGATTTTTTGAGAAAGAGCGTTTTTTTTACAACTTACACGCGACGTTTGTCGTTTTTTGTCGAAGGAGCGGGGAAAGAGTCATAAAAAGGGCGTGCGGCACATAGTTTTGTGTATCTTGGAAAGAACGGGGTGAAAGGGATGATTTCAGCACTCTCTATGGTACTGGAGCGTTTTTTCTTTGTCTGCCTGCGCGTATCCTCACTCGGCGGTTTCCCGCCGCCGCTGGAGAATGCGGAGGAGACGCGCCTGTTTCACGCGGCGCGCGCAGGGGATGAGACGGCGAGAGAAAAGCTCATTGAGCACAACCTGCGGCTCGTGGCGCACATAGTCAAAAAGTATTATGCATCCGCGCGCGATACGGAGGATCTCATTTCGATCGGGACCATCGGACTCATCAAGGCGATCGATACCTTTGATCCGGACGTCGGCGCGCGGTTTGCCACGTATGCGGGAAAGTGCTTGCAAAACGAGATATTGATGTACTTTCGCTCAACCAAAAAGCTTGCACAGGAGACGGGGCTGGGGGAGGCGATCGAATACGATCGGGACGGCAACCCGCTCACCTATCTCGACGTGGCGGGCGAGGAAGAGGACGTCACGGAGAATCTGTACCGAAAAGAGCTCTCGCTCGCTCTGCGCCGCTCGGTGGAGCGGGTGCTTGTCGGGCGTGAGCGTGAGATCGTCTATCTGCGTTACGGGCTCGGCGGTAAGCGGTGCCTCACCCAGCGGGAGGTGGCGGAGCGGCTTCGGATCTCCCGCAGTTACGTTTCCCGCCTGGAAAAGGGTGCGTTGCAAAAGATTCGGGAGGATCTGGAGCGTACCCATACCTTTTGCGAGTCATAGTGTGCGGAGAATTGCATATAGTTAAGTGAAAACCATGTAAGCGGCGGCTTCCCGCCGAGAAACGGAGTGCATATGTTTAAGTCAGGTGAAAAGAAGAGTGAGAGCTCCCTCACCTCTCTTCTGCATGCGCAGAAAGAGGTGCGCATCGAGCGCGAGGGCGTCCTACCC
>JAZRZY010000111.1:0-2877 GCA_045601605.1 Eubacteriales bacterium | reverse complement strand
AGGAAAGCAAACGCGCAAAAGACCCCGCGCCCCAAACGAGGGGCTGAGGATCGGCTGCTTTTTTCGGATGAGCAAGGTCAAAAATCGTTTTCGCCCAACAAATAATCGATCGACACTCCGTAAAACCGTGAGAGACGGATCAAAACCGAGGTGGGAATGTCGTTTTCTCCGGTTTCATACTTCGAATAGCCGGTCTGTGACATATTGAGAAACTCCGCCACCTGTTTTTGTGTCAAATCGCGGTCCTCACGCAAATCGCGCAATCTCGGGAACATCTCCTCACCTCCACGAAAAGAGTATATTCTAACCTGAAACAGATTATTGACATATAACCTGTTTTAGGTTAGAATGAGCAGGAGGTGAGTCTGTTATGTCGATCAAACACGTGCGAAAAATCGATTCGCTCCGTCGAATCACCATTCCGAAGATATACTGCGACGCGTTGGATATCCGCGCGGGAGAGAAGCTAGTCATTTCAAAAAGTGACAATGCTCTCATCCTTGGCAAAGAGAAAGTCGCTTGTTCTCTGTGCGAAAACGAGGAGTTCGTTCATAAGTTTCGGCGCGGCTATATCTGCCGCAAATGCCTCAGCGAGCTGAAGCACTCCCCCAACGAAACACAAAAGAAACCATAGCCGCAAACGAAGCCCACAACTTGGGCTCCGTTTGTGCGTGACGTTCTCTTTTTGTCCTTCCCACTCTCGGCTTTCTTCTTTGTTTCTTTCTTCTTTCTCCCGAAAGAAGAAAGAAAAGGATCTCTCCCGTTTTGAAAGAAAGGAGCACCCAGCAGAATCCCACCGCAAAACGAGCCCGTCGTTTGGGCTCGTTTTGTGCGCGACGTTCTCTTTTTGTCCTTCCCACTCTCGGCTTTCTTCTTTGTTTCTTTCTTCTTTCTCCCGAAAGAAGAAAGAAAAGAATACCCTTCCCCCTTGCGCCCTTCCCTCACTCGGCTTTCTTCTTTTGGTTCTTTTCTTCTTTCTCCCGAAAGAAGAAAAGAACGATCAAACCAAACAAAAAAAGAAGCACGCGGCGCGTGCTTCTTTTTCTCATTTTTTAATAGTCCTTCAAAAGATCCGTTCTCATTCGCATCTTGTCGAAGTGGACGTGGCTTGCGGCGGCGTAGGAGGCGTCGCGGCACTCGGCAAGCGTATCGCGCACCGTCACCACACCGAGGACACGTCCGCCGCTCGTGACGACCTTGGAGTCGGAGAGCGCGGTGCCCGCGTGGAAGACCGTAGCGCCGGCTTCTTCCGCCTCGGGAAGACCCGTGATCTCAAAGCCCTTTTCCACCGCGCCCGGATAACCGCCCGAGGCGATCACGAGGCAGAACGCGGCCTTGTCCGAGAAACGGACGTCGGCTTCTTTCAGCTTACCTTCGTTGACGGCGAGCAGGATCTCCAGAAAATCGCTCTCCAGAAGAGGCAGGACCGCCTGCGTCTCAGGGTCACCGAAACGGGCGTTGTACTCAATCACGCGCGGCCCGCGCTGTGTGAGCATCAAGCCGAAGTATAAGACACCCGTGAAGGGACAGCCCTCCGCGCGCATCGCGGCGACGGTCGGGGCGAAGATCTCACGGTGGCAGATCTCTTCGATCTCGGCGGTGTAGTTCGGGGTGCGGCAGAAGGCGCCCATTCCGCCCGTGTTCGGGCCGAGGTTGCCCTCAAAGGCGCGTTTGTGATCCTGCGCGGCAGGCATCGTCACGTAGTCCGTGCCGTCGCAGAAGGCGAGCACGCTCACCTCGGGACCGGTCAAAAACTCCTCGATGACGATGCGATCTCCCGCGTCACCGAACTTCTTTTCTTCCATCAATTCGGAAAGCGCCGCCATTGCTTCCTCTTTGTTTTCGGGGATCAGCACGCCTTTTCCGAGGGCGAGCCCCTCCGCCTTCAAAACGATCGGGTACTCGTTTTTCTCCTCCAGATAGGCGCGCGCCGCATCCGCGGAATCGAAGACCTCGTAGGAGGCGGTCGGGATCGAATATTTCTTCATCAGGTTCTTTGAGAAGACCTTGCTCCCCTCGATCCGTGCCGCGGCGGCAGAGGGACCGAAGGCGGCGATCCCCTCCTCGCGCAGACGGTCGCAGAGACCGAGCACCAAGGGATCGTCGGGGGCGACGAAAACGAGATCCACCTTCTGCTCCTTGGCAAGGGCGACCTGCCCCTCGACGTCCGTTGCAGAGACGGGGTAGCAGTCGCAAAGGGCGGCGATGCCCGCATTGCCGGGGGCACAGATCAGGCGCCCCAGACGGCGGCTTTTTTTCAGCGCGGCGGCAATGGCGTGTTCGCGTCCTCCGCCGCCGACGAGCAATACGTCAAACGTGTCTTTCATATCAGACCTCAATGCTTGAAGTGGCGCATACCGCAGAAGACCATCGCAATGCCCGCCTCATCGCAGGCGCGGATGGAATCCTCGTCACGGATGGAGCCGCCCGGCTGGATGATCGCGGTGATGCCCGCCTCGGCGGCGGCTTTCACGCAGTCGTCAAACGGGAAAAAGGCATCGGAGGCAAGCACGCTTCCCTTCGCCTTTTCGCCGGCGTAACGCGCGGCAAGATCGAGTGCGGTGATGCGGTTGGTCTGCCCGGGGCCGACGCCCGTGGTGGACAGGTACTTTCCGTCGTGTGCGGCGAGAACGATGGCGTTGGACTTGGTGTGCTTGACAACGCGCCAGGCAAAGTCGAGCGCCGCCATTTCCTCCTCGGTGGGCTGACGCTTGGTGACGCATTTCAGGTCGTCACGGTTATAGAAGCCGATGTTCTGATCCTGCACCAAGAGACCGCCGGCGATCTTCTTCATATCGAATCGACCGGGCTGATACGCATCGGCGATGCCCTCAAGGGTGAGAAGGCGCAGATTCTTCTTCGCAGTCAGCACGGCAA
>JAZRZY010000110.1:0-10696 GCA_045601605.1 Eubacteriales bacterium | reverse complement strand
AAAAGATGTACGGCAAGGGCTTTTTCTATGAAGATGCCTTGAACGACATTCTTCCCGCCGTGCTGGAGGAAGCCCTGACCGAGTCCGGTCTGGAAGTCGTCAGCCGCCCCGAACTTGACATTACCGAGATCGGCGACAACGGCGTCATCGGTACCGCAAAGTATTTCACCAAGCCTGAGATTAAAGTCACCGCATACAAGGGACTTGAGGCAACCAAGTATGTCCGCAAGGTTTCCGCCAAAGATGTCGATCTTGCCATCGAGCGCACGCGCGAGAGAAACGCCCGTGAGATCGAAGTCACCGACCGTCCCGCCGAAATGGGCGATACCGCGGTTATCGATTATGAGGGCAGTGTGGACGGCGTCGCCTTTGACGGCGGTGCCGATACCGGCCATCATCTGAAACTGGGCAGCGGTCAGTTCATTCCGGGCTTTGAAGAACAGATCGTCGGTCACAACGTCGGCGATGAGTTTGACGTCAACGTCACCTTCCCGGCAGAGTATCACGCCGAGGAGCTGAAGGGCAAGGCTGCCGTGTTTGCCGTGAAGCTGAATGCGATCGAAAAGACCGAACTTCCCGAGCTCGATGACGAATTTGCCAAGGATGTCTCCGAGTTCGATACCCTGAAGGAATATAAGGCCGACGTCAAGCGCCATCTGCAGGAGCAGAACGATCATTCTGCTGCCGATGCCGCCGATGCCGAACTGACGGATGCGCTTATTGCAAAGATCTCCGGCGAGATCCCTGCCTGCATGTTTGAGGAAGAAGCCGAGAATATGCTGCGCGATTATGAATACAATATGTCCCAGCAGGGCATTTCTCTCGAGATGTATATGCAGTACACCGGCCAAACCATCGAGAAGATGAAGGAAGAGCTTCTGCCGCGCGCAGAACGTCAGGTCAAGACCCGTCTTGCCCTTGAGTTCATCGCCGCCAAGGAGAAGATCACCCCTGCCGAGGAAGAGCTGAACGCAGAGTACGATCGTCTTGCCGAAGCTTACGGTATGGAGAGCGAAAAGGTGCGTGAGCTTCTTTCCGCTGAGGTTCTCTCCAAGGATCTCGCCATGAAGGCCGCGTTTGATTTCGTGCGTGCAAACGCCAAGATCGAAGAAAAACCCTTCGAAGATCTTGAAAAGAAAGCAACCGAGAAGAAGCCGGCCGCCAAGAAGACCGCCGCCAAGAAGCCTGCGGCAAAGAAGGCTGAGGACGGCGAGAAGAAGCCTGCTGAAAAGAAGCCGGCCGCCAAGAAGACGGCTGCAAAAAAAGACGCCGAATAAAAAAGATTTAGGAGGTCATACTATGAAATCGTCACTGGTCCCGATGGTCGTTGAGCAGACCGCACACGGCGAACGCTCGTTTGACATCTATTCCAGACTTCTGAATGACCGTATCATCTTTCTTTCCGATCAGGTGAATGACGTCACCGCATCCCTCGTAGTTGCCCAGCTTTTATATCTGGAGGCGCAGGATGCCGATCGAGACATCTGGTTCTACATCAACAGCCCCGGCGGATCCATCTCCGCAGGTATGGCGATTTATGACACGATGAACTTCATTAAGTGCGATGTGTGCACGATCTGTATCGGCATGGCGGCATCGATGGGTGCCTTTCTGCTTTCGGCCGGTGCCAAGGGTAAGCGCCTTGCGCTTCCCAACAGCGAGATCATGATTCATCAGCCGCTGATCTCCCAGACGGGCGGTCAGGCAAACGATATCAAGATCGTTTCGGATCACATCCTGAAGACGCGTGACAAGATGAATCGCATCCTCTCCGAGCAGACGGGACAGCCGATCGAAGTCATTGAGAAAGATACCGATCGTGACAACTATATGAGTGCGGAGGAAGCACTCAAGTATGGTCTCATCGACCGCGTACTCACTCATCGCGACGAATAAGGAGCCGTATGGCAAATCAAAAACCACAGTACACCTGTTCTTTCTGCGGAAAGAACGAAAAAGAAGTGAAAGTTCTGATTCCCGGCGGCGGTGGCGCATTCATTTGCAACACCTGCGTCTCCCTCTGTCAGATGCTGATTGAGAAAACGGAGGAAAAGAATCAGAAGAACGCCAAGTTTTCTCTTCAGACTTTACCCAAGCCGACACAGATCAAAGCGGCTTTGGACGAGTATGTAGTGGGACAGGCGGATGCTAAGGTCGCTCTTTCCGTTGCAGTGTACAATCACTATAAGCGCATCTTACAGGACGAGAAGGATGACGTCGAGATCCAAAAGAGCAACGTCCTCTTGCTCGGTCCTACGGGTGTGGGGAAGACCTATCTTGCACAGACGCTTGCCAAAACGTTGAAGGTGCCCTTTGCCATCGCAGACGCAACCACGTTGACGGAGGCGGGGTATGTCGGCGAGGATGTGGAAAACATCCTTCTGCGCCTCATTCAGGCGGCGGATTACGACATTGAGCTTGCCGAGAAGGGGATCATCTACATCGATGAGATCGATAAGATTTCCCGCCGCAGCGAAAACCGCTCCATCACGCGCGATGTTTCCGGCGAGGGCGTACAGCAAGCACTTCTTAAGATTTTGGAGGGAACCGTTGCCAACGTTCCTCCGCAGGGCGGCAGAAAGCACCCGAATCAGGAGTTCATCCAGATCGATACGAGGAACATCCTGTTCATTTGCGGTGGTGCCTTCGACGGAATTGAGCCCATCATTGAGAAGCGAAGCGGCTCTCAGACGGTCGGCTTTGAGGCGGTCGTCCGAACCAAGGCTGACAGAGACCGCGAGAACGTCTTGCACTCGGTGATCGCACAGGATATCGTTAAGTTTGGTTTGATTCCCGAACTTGTCGGTCGTCTTCCGGTGATCGTTTCGATGGATCGACTGGATACCGAGGGGTTGGTGCGGATCCTTTGCGAACCGAAGAATTCCTTGGTGCGTCAGTACCGCAAGCTTTTTGCGATGGATGGCATTGACCTTCGTTTTGAAGACGAAGCGCTCCGCAAGATTGCGGAGCTTGCCACCGAGCAGAACACGGGTGCGCGCGGCTTGAGAAGTATTTTGGAAGGTATTTTGCGCCCACAGATGTTTGAACTTCCGGGAAGCGGAGCGCACGAATTGGTCATCACTCCCGCGCTTTTGGCATCGTCGGATGCCAAATTGCTCGCCCCACCGAAGACGAAAATCAATAAAGAAGCATCCTAAGGAAAATCCCCCGCATTGCGGGGGATTTTTTGCATCAAAAAAGCCCTGTGAACACACAGGGCTTTTTGCTTGGATCAAAAGACCAAACTTCCGGCAACGGGAGTGAAGATGTTGGCGGAGGGTTCCAATCCGCGCACTTTATAGTAGATTTCGTTTAAGGAATTGATGAGCTTTTGCGTCGCATCGTGGCGCACCAGAGCGATCACGCAGCCGCCGAGGCCGGCGCCGGAAAGCTGGGCACCGAGTACACCGTCGCGGGAGATGATGTAGTCAACCAGCATATCGATCTCCTTGGTGGAGCAGGCGTAGGTGCCGGGTTGATTATAGAGCTGGGCCGCCTCGATCCGTTCGGGATCTCCGCTTTCCAAATCCTCGATCAGGGAGATGAGATAAGCGTCATCCTCCTGCCCTTGGAAGGGCATTCCGTTTTGCCATACGCGATCTCCGTTGTGCGAGAGGCACATCAGTTCTCCGAGCCGGTTGTAATCGCCGGCGTTCAGGAGTTTGATGCACTCTTCGGCGCGCGCACATTCCGCAAGGCCGTAGAGAAGGACGCCACGCAGACGATAGCAGAGGAAGGGCTTGTGGGACGAGAGCGCTCTGCGGATGCGTTTGTGCCATTTTTCGGGGTAGAGATCAAACACTTCTTCCGTGCGAATGGTCTGAGGAACGCGAAGGAGCATCCGATAGAGCTCCGTTTGGGTGATGCCGAGATTCGTTGCGTTGATGTCGCGCAGGCAATAGATGCGGTCGGCGTGCTCCGGAAATTCCTTAAGCACCCAAAGATAGGCAAGCTCGTAGGAGGCAACCATTGCGTTAAAACGGTCGCGCGCGCCGTCGCTTTTTTTGGCTTTGATGCCGGAGTTTGCAACGACGATGTCATATTCTTCGGGCCAAGTCACGCTTTCGCCGACGGAGAAGGGAAAGAAATTCATGTGTGTGATCTCTCCGCGCACGCCGCATTTCATTGCGGCGTGGTCACCGGCACCGCCGCGGCTGCCGACAAACCATTCGCCCTCCCCGGAGAGTGCGACGAATTCCTCCACTTCCAAGGCGAGTGAGTTGAGAGAAATGACTGCCTCCATGGTTGCTACCACGAGTGCAGAGGAGGAGGAAAGGCCGGCTGCCATGGGGATGTTGCCGGAGAACATCATATCCATACCGCACAGAGGCTTGTTACGGTCGTGGAGCTGCAGGCGGAGAATGCCCGCTTTGATATAGTTGGACCAGTCTCCGCGCGTGGAGGAGACGATCTCGAGAATTTTTTCGGATTCGATAAATTCCACCCAATCGGCCGTGTCGTAGGCGGCAATGGTCTGGGAGATCGAAAAGCAAGTTTTAGAGAACTCTGTGTCTGCGTTGCAGAGGTGAATCACGTCGTCTTGGCGCGGGGCGACGATGGCGATCACTTCGCGGTCGATCGCCAAAATATTGGTGCTGCCGCCGCGGTGTTCGATGTGCCGTCCCATCAGGTTGACGCGCCCGGGGGCGCGGCTGATGATGACGGGGCGATCGGCGTATTCGCGGATAAACGCTTTCAAAACGGAGAGATAAGGCGCGCGGCGCTCCAAAAGATTGGCAGAGGGCCCGTAGATACTCTGCAAGCGCTCGTCGAGCGCACCGCTCTCAAAGTCGTTGATCCAAAGGCTGGCAAGCTTGGGAACTGCGGCGTTTTCGCATGCGCAAATGGTTTTTTCGACTTGCATAAGTTCCTCCTTGGTGGAGTAGGATAGGACGCTGTCAGAGTCGTGGGCGCAAAGCAGACGAATGGATTTTCCCGCGGATGCGGCGATGGTGAGCGCGTCTGTCAGGTAATACTCTCCTTGGACATTGTCGGGACGAATTTGCTTCAGACAGCTTTGGGCAAGCTCGACCGAATTCCAAAGGTACAGCGCGGCATTGACAAGCGTTACGGCATCGGCATCCTCTTGCGTGAGAAATGCAAGGGGCTCGGGAAGCGCCGTTCGGCTTTCTGCGGCATCGCGCAGGGCGACTTTGAGCAATTGATCGGCCTTCTTTGGGTTGAAGTCCATGTGGGAGATTGCGTTTTGAATGGCTTGTTCGGAACGATCCGAAAGGGAAAGGAGACGCAGGCGTGCCTCGTCCGTTTTTTCCAAAAAAGCACGAAAACGACCGTCGCGCAGAATGACGCGACCGCCGCTTGGGTTGAGAGCTCGATCCTGTACGAGGAGGGAGACGTCGTTTTGGGAGGCCTCGTTTTCGCAGAGAAGCGCATCAATCACGTCGGGGGAGATCAATTTATCACCCATACAAACGAGCACGGCGCCTCGGTAACCTTCTGCTTTCAGCGATTCAAGACCGCACGCGACGGCGTCTGCAGTACCGGTCTGTGCCTGTTGCAAAGCAAACGTGATGCCTTCCTCGTCGGCAAGTGTTTTTTTCACTTGTTCTGCCATATGCCCGACGACGACGGTAAAGCGTGAAATGCCCGCGGCTTTCAGATCGGTGATGAGGCGGCGAATGACGGGCACTCCGCAAACGGGAAAGCAGACCTTGTGGGTGCTGTCGTCGTTCATTCGGGTGCCTCGGCCTGCACAAAGCAGGATCGCTCTCACTTCTCGGGACATCTGCGTGCGCTCCTAAATCGCGGTTTCAAAAAATAAACACGGTAGACAAATACGGGGAAAGAAATATTAACATAATTTTAACGAGTTTTTCCGGAAAAGTCAAGCGAAAACGATTCATTCTTGACAAAACGGCGTCTTCTTTGGTACGATGGGCACAGAAGATTTTGAAAGTGAGAAAACCGTGGAACAAGACGTCTTACAAACCTGCGTTTCGCCGCTTCTCGCGTGGTATCGCTCGGCACGCCGAACACTTCCGTTTCGCGAGGAGCCGAGTCCCTATCACATCTGGGTTTCGGAGATCATGCTGCAACAGACACGCGTGAGCGCGGCGGTCCCGTATTTTGAACGCTTTGTGCGTGAACTTCCCGATATTGCGTCGCTTGCCGCCTGCGATGAGGAAAAGCTTTTGAAGCTTTGGCAGGGGCTCGGTTACTACAATCGCGTGCGAAACCTGCAAAAGGGTGCCCGCCAAGTTTGCGAACGCTTCGGCGGAGAATTGCCGCGCGATTATGAAGCCTTGCGCAGCATCGTCGGCATCGGCGATTATACGGCGGGAGCCATCGGCTCGATCGCCTTCGGGCTTAAAACACCGGCGGTGGACGGAAACGTCTTGCGTGTCGTTTCGCGCATTACCGGCGATTTGCGTGACGTGACGGAACCGTCCTTGCGTGCAGAATATGCGAGCGTGTTGCGTCCCTTGATGCCGGACGGTGAAGAGAGCGATTTTACACAGGCGCTGATGGAATTGGGTGCCTTGGTCTGCGTGCCGAACGGTGCGCCGCTTTGCGACGCTTGTCCTCTTGCGGCGTTTTGCGTTGCAAAAAGGGAAGCGCTTACGGATACCATTCCCCTCAAACGCGCCAAGAAAGCGCGTCGGATTGAGCATAGATGCGTCTATATGGTCGTGGATGACCTCGGACGGGTCCTTCTTTCCAAACGCCCCAAAAAGGGGCTTCTCGCAGGTCTGTGGGAGTTTCCGAATCACTTAGTATCGGAGGAATGCCCGCCGGCGTTGCGTGGTCTTGCATTTTCGCCGTTCGGTACGGAAAAGCATATCTTTTCGCACGTAGAGTGGCATATGCAGGGATATTTTGCCGAGGTAAAGCAGCCGCTTGAACTTTCGGAAAAATTTGCATTTGTCAGCATTTCGGAACTTGAGGAACAGTATGCGATCCCCGGCGCATTTTCCGCATTTTATAAAGAACTAGTCCAAAGAACGAAAAATGGATAAATAACCCCGCCGTATGTCGGATTTTCTGAGACACCGAGTCTGTTTTGGCGAAGGGGCGCAATGCATAAAGCGTTTTGCGCTCCTTTGTCACGGTTTTGCTTTGCTACGTTGGACAGAGCGTATGCTTTTTTGAAAAGGGGATACAGAGAAGAACGGTGGAAAAACGAATATGATTTTTGTATGAAGTTCTATCGCGAGCCGCATCATGAATTCGGGCTTGATGCATACAAGCCATGCAGATAAAACAAAGCCTCGGCAAGGATTTCCCTTGCCGAGGCTTTTAAATGTTCCAAACGATCCGTTCGTGCCCGAGGTTGCTCGATGGCACTTTTTCGTTTCTTAAATGGAAATGACTTGGTTGAGCTTATAAATGCGCTCGGTTTCGGCTTTGCGTTCGGCGGAGATCGCTTTCATCTCTTCGATCTGCTCGGCGGAGAAAACTTTGGCAAGATCGTCCTCGTCCATTTTACCCTTGTGGAAACGATCCAGATCCAAAGCGAAGTCGATGTCCATAGCGGTCACTTCGTCGTGACGGAGGCAGACGACCATATTTTCCTTTCCTTCGAAGAGCAATTCCACCGCCTTGTAGCCCATCTGAGAGGCGAGGGAACGATCGCGGAAGGTGGGAGAACCGCCGCGCTGAACGTGTGCAAGGCGGGCAAATTTGGTTTCCACTCCGGTTTCGTGATCGATCTTTGCGGCAAGCTCTTCGGCAAAGGTCGGCCCCATGTTTTCGGAGACGATCACAATAAAGTTGCGCTTGCCGGCGGATTTGGATTCCTGCATGCGGTGAATGAGTTCTTCTGCGTTGAAGGGGATTTCCTTGGTGACAATGGCGGAGGCTCCGACGGCGAGGCCGGCGTAGAGCGCCAGGTCGCCGCAGCCGCGTCCCATCACTTCAACCACGTTGCAACGCGCGTGTGATTCACAGGTGTCGCGCAGGCGATCGACCATCGCAATGATGGTGTTGAGTGCCGTGTCGTAGCCGATGGAATAATCGGTGGAGGTGATGTCGTTGTCGATTGTGCAGGGAACGCCGATGCAGGAGATGCCGCGCGCCGTCAGATCGCGGGCGCCGCGGAAGGTGCCGTCGCCGCCTAAGGTGATGATGCCGTCCATTTCCATATCGTTGCAGGTTTGCACGGCTTTCTTCAGACCTTCTTCGGTGGCAAATTCCAGACAGCGGTCGGAGTAGAGAACGGTGCCGCCGCGGTTGATAATGTTGGAGACGTCGCGGGGGCACATTACACGCATAGAGTTTTCCAAAAGCCCCTTGTAGCCCATATCGATGGCGACGGGAGTCGCGCCGAATTCGGAGATGGCACGCACAACGCTGCGCACGGCACAGTTCATACCGGACGCATCGCCGCCGCTGGTTAAGACACCGATTTTTCTCAGATTGCGTTTCATGTTTTACCTCACTGTTTTTGATTGATCAGACAGACGGCGTGCGCGCACATTGCATCCGCATTTGCCGTGATTCCGCGACCTTCTTCGGTCGTTGCTTTGATGCTGACCTGTGAAGGGGAAAGACCGAGCGCAAGTGCAGTGTTGGAACGCATCAAGTCAATGTGCGGGGAAAGCTTCGGAACTTGTGCCACGATGGTGGCGTCGACGTTTGCGATCTCGTAGCCCTCCTTGTCTAAAAGGAGACGAACCTTCTCAAGGAGTGTTTTTCCGGCCATTCCTTCGCAGTCGTCGGAGTTGTCGGGGAAGTGATAACCGATGTCGCGAAGTGCGGCCGCGCCGAGAAGGGCATCGGCAATCGCGTGTGCGAGCACGTCGGCATCGGAGTGACCGAGAAGACCCAAGTGATACGGGATCTCGGTGCAACCGAGCATCAGCGGTCTGCCCTCTGTCAGGATATGCACGTCATATCCGTGTCCGATTCGCAAATTCATGCTTGTTCTCCTTTGCGGGCAAAAAGTTCGCGTTGAATGGGGAGCAGATCGTCCGGATAGGTCAGTTTGGGGTTGTTTTGTACGTCCGTTACGTGAATGGAAAAGCCGGCGTGAGAAACGTAGGCGTTATCGTCCGTGGAAGAGAAAGCATCTTTTTCGCAAATGGCGCGGGACACCTCGTAGAGATCTTTCAAAAAGATCTGCGGGGTAGTGACGGCGTAAAGCCCGTCGCGCTCCACGTCTTCGATGATCTTTCCGTCCTTGACGCGTTTGACCGAGTCAACTACGCGTGAGCCTGCGGTGGCAGCACCGTAGCGGAATGCATCCTGAATGACACGGTCGATGTCTTCGGTTCGAATGAGAGGACGGGCCGCATCGTGAAAGGCGATGAATCGGCTTTCCTCGGATGCACGCAGAAATGCGTTTTTAACGCTTTCGTCTCGGGAAGCTCCTCCGAGGCAGGTGGAGACAGGTTTCCCCGCAAAACGTGTTTTTAAAACGCTTTCAATGATCGCCTCGTCTTCTTTTCGGACGGCGATGATGATTTCTCTGACGTAACGGGAGTGCAGAAAAGCCTCCAGAGAATATTCAAACAGATGCCTTGCGGCGATTTCCACCAAGGGCTTCGGTTTCCCGAAACGCACGGAACTGCCCGCGGCGGCAAGCACCACGGTGACACTCTTGTCACGTCCGGGACGTTTGGCAAGCGCGAGTGCCAGCGAAAGCCACAGCTTTGTGCGTTTGAAGTTCATGTTTAACCCTTGTATTCGTAGCCGAGTTTAAGAGCCTTCTTGTTTGCTTCGATCAAGGAGGCCTTGGAGGCGGGGATCTTTGCACACATCGCTTCTAAGAAGAAGTCGAAGTCAAACAGATCGTTGAAGGAGAGGAAGTAACCGAGCATAATGACGTTTGCCATACCGCGCAGACCGTTCTCGTCAGCCATGGCGGTTGCGGGAATGTAGCGGCAGTCAATGTCGTCTCGCGTGGATTTGGCGCCGATCAGAGAAGAGTCGCAGAGCAACGTGCCGCCGGGGGTGATGCGAGGCTCAAACTTCTCAAAGGAAGGCAGGTTCATTGCGATGAGGAGATCGGGACTGTTGACGAGGGGCGAGCCGATGGGATCCTCGGAGATGATGACCGAGCAGTTGGCGGTGCCGCCGCGCATTTCGGGACCGTAGGAGGGAAGCCAGGTGACTTCTTTTCCCGCGATCATACCGGCGTTTGCCAGTTGCTTGCCGGCAAAGAGGATTCCCTGGCCGCCGAAGCCGGAAAGAAGGATGGAAACCATTATTCAGCCTCCTTTGCAGTCACGTCTTTGTAGACACCCAAGGGATAATAGGGGATCATATCGGTCTTGAGCCATTCGAGGGCTTCTTGCGGCGTTTTGCCCCAGTTCGTCGGACAGGTGGAGAGCACTTCGACGATGGAAAGGCCGAGGCCGGCTTTCTGGATCTCAAACGCTTTCTTGATGGCGCGCTTCGCCTGCTTGATGTGAGCGACGGAGTCCATGGAAACGCGCTCGGCATAAGCGGTACCGGAGAGGGTGGAGAGCATTTCGCAGACGCGTACGGGGTTGCCGTGGATCTTGGGATCGCGGCCGTAGGGGGTCGAGGTAGCAACCTGACCGGGCAGGGTGGTCGGTGCCATCTGACCGCCGGTCATACCGTAGATCGCGTTGTTGATGAAGATGATGGTGATGTTTTCGCCGCGTGCTCCGACGTGGACGGTTTCGGCGGTGCCGATGGCGGCAAGGTCGCCGTCGCCCTGATAAGTGAAGACGAGACGGTCGGGGCGTGCGCGCTTGACACCGGTGGCAAC
>JAZRZY010000109.1:0-2978 GCA_045601605.1 Eubacteriales bacterium | reverse complement strand
TCAACGCCTACCTCGGCAGCGACGGCGTACGCCCCTTCCTTGCCGATTGCAAGGGCGGCCGTATGATCTTTGCTCTCGTCAAGACCTCCAACCCCTCTTCCGGCGAGCTGCAGGATCGCTTCATCGACGGCGAGCCCGTCTGGCGCAAAATGGCCGAGTTGACCAGCGAATGGTCCAAAGGGCTTCGCAAGGCCCACGGCTACCACGCACTCGGCATCGTCGCCGGTGCAACGTATCCGAAGGAGCTCTCCGAGATCCCCAAGCTTCTTCCCCACTCGATCTTCCTTGTGCCCGGCTACGGCGCGCAGGGCGGCACGGCCGAGGACATCGTCGGCGCCTTTGACCGCGACGGACTCGGAGCCATCGTCAACTCCTCCCGCGGGATCGTCTTTGCCTACAAGAAGACCGGCGAGGATTACAAAACAGCCGCCAGAAATGCCGCTATATATATGAAGGAAGATTTGCTCTCCGCTCTGGCAAAACGCTGAAGCGCAAACAGATGAAAAAAAGACTTGACAAGAATTGCCACACTGTGTTATAGTATGTGGTACCTCTTGCAGGTCTTTTTTTATGGATCTGATTTGGAGGGAGAACACAGGTTCGATTGCCTATGCAAAGAACAGAAAGGAACCATTATGGCCACTGATCGTCGAGTTAGAATCACCCTCGCCTGCTCGGAATGCAAACAGAGAAACTACAATACTATGAAGAACAAGACCAACGATCCCGATCGTTTGGAAATGAACAAGTATTGCCGCTTCTGCCGCAAGCATACCCTGCACAAAGAAACCAAATAAGGAGAACGCCATGTTAACCACAAGCATCATTTTCCTTGTTCTCGCAGTGCTTTGCGGTTGGTACGGCATTTCTTCCTTTATTGCCTACGCCGAATCCACCTGCAACGCAGCATACTACGAATCCCCCGTGACTCAGGTGTTGTTCAACCCCGGTCTGTACTGGATCGTTGCCGCTGCGATCACCCTGATCCTTTCCGCTTGGCTTCTCGTCGTGACCCTGCGCACCAAGAAGCAGGATCGCTTCGGCAAAAAGTTGCCCCTTTACGTGGCGGAGATCTCCACCCTGCTTTTGGGTGCTGCCATGGTTGTGTCCACGATCTTCGTGAACTTCAACTTCGGCTACTACGTCTCCCGCAACAACACCAACAACTTTGAGCTTGAAATCGTGCCCATCGTTGTCGGCGCTCTTCTGGCGCTTGCCGGTCTTGTCCTGCTTGTCATCCAGATCGCCAAGGGCCTCTCCCCCGCTCTGTCCGTCAAGCTGGAAAACACCCGAATCTACGGCTTTTTCCGTGACTACAAGAGCGAAATGAAGAAGATCGTTTGGTCTTCCAAGAAGGACGTCCTTCGCAACACCATCGCAGTCGTTGTTACCCTTGTCATCGTCGGAACGATCGTTTTCTTCATTGACACCGGCTTCGGCTACCTGCTTGATCTGCTCAAGCTCATCGGTGCATAACGATGCTTCAGAACAACGCTACTCCGCACTGGTATGTCGTGCATACCTACTCCGGTTATGAAAACCGCGTGGCCGCAAACCTCGAAAAGATCGTGGAAAACCGCGGCATGGGTCACTTGATCTTCTCGGTCAAGATCCCCACCGAGATCGTGGTCGATCCGGAGGATGAAACCAAGAAGGAAGAACGCAAGCTTTTCCCGAGCTACGTTCTCGTCAAAATGATCATGAACGACGAAAGCTGGCACGTCGTGCGCAACACGAACGGTGTCACCGGTTTCGTCGGTCCCGGAAGTCAGCCCGTCGTCCTCACGGACGAGGAAGTGGCAAACCTCGGCGTTGAAACCGTCGTTGCCGCCCTTCCCTTTGCGGTTGGCGACCACGTCCTGGTAAAGGACGGTCCTCTCAAGGGACACTTGGCCGATGCAGTCGTCGAGGAGATCTCTCCCGACAACAAGCGCGTCAAGGTCTCTGCTTCGTTGCATGGCCGCAACACGAAGATCGAGTTGGACGCAGCGCTTTTGGCGCTTGACGAATGAATTTTGCGCCCTCAGGGCGTGAAAGAGTCGGAATATTCCGACAAGTGGGAGGGAGCCATCCCGAAAACAACCACACATGGAGGTAAAAAGAAATGGCAAAGAAAGTTATGGGGTACATCAAACTCCAAATCCCCGCGGGCAAGGCAATGCCCGGACCGCCTGTTGGCCCTGCACTCGGTCAGTACGGCGTTTCCATCCCGAATTTCACCAAGGAATTCAATGAGCGCACCAAGAACGACATGGGGCTGATCATCCCCGTCGTTATCACCGTTTATGCCGATCGCACCTTCTCCTTCGTGACCAAGACTCCCCCTGCGGCAGTCCTCATCAAGAAGGCTCTGGGTCTCGAAAGTGCATCCGGTGAACCGAACAAGAAGAAAGTCGGCACCCTTTCTCTGGAAGCTTGCCGCAAGATCGCTGAGCAGAAAATGCCCGACTTGAACGCCGCCAGCGTCGAGGCCGCCATGAGCATGGTCGCCGGAACCGCTCGCAGCATGGGCGTCGAAGTCGAGGGAAAGGAGTAAACCGCCATGAAAAAAGGTAAGAATTACAAGGCGAGCCTCGAGATTCTCGAAAAAGGCGCGCAGTATGACGTGAATGAGGCGGTTGAACTCGTCTGCAAGACTGCCAAAGCAAAATTTGATGAGACCATCGAGCTTCACGTGCGTCTGGGTGTTGACTCCCGCCACGCCGACCAGCAGGTCCGCGGCGCCATCGTCCTCCCCAACGGCACCGGTAAGACCGTTCGCACCCTCGTCATCACCAAGGGTGACGGCGTCAAGGCTGCCGAAGAAGCCGGCGCAGACTTTGTCGGCGCGGAAGACATGGTCCAGAAGATCCAGCAGGAAAACTGGTTTGACTACGACGTGGTCATCGCCAGCCCCGATTGCATGGGTCTCATCGGTCGCCTCGGTAAGATCCTCGGTCCGAAAGGCTTGATGCCGAACCCGAAGGCAGGCACCGTCA
>JAZRZY010000108.1:0-4198 GCA_045601605.1 Eubacteriales bacterium | reverse complement strand
TACGCGTGGCGCACTTGATTTTTTCGACCGCGGCCACTCCTTTTTGCTCGCTGTATCCGCCCCCGGCGGCGCTCGCAAACGTCCCCACTTCGATACGTCTGTCGTATAGGTGAGCCCCGGCACGAGGCTCACTTGTCTGTTTTTTAGTCGAAGTATTTTCTTTCGTACTTCACGCCGTTTTTGACCACTTCCATAGTGTCGCCCGCGATGACGAGCTCCTCGTTGGTGGGAATGACGGCGACCTTCACGCGGCTGCCTTCCTTGGACAGGAGGATTTCTTCGCCCACGTGGGGGTTGGCGGCGTTCTTTTCAGCGTCGAAGTCCACGCCCAAAAATTCCAGACCCTGAAGGGACATTTCGCGGATGATGGGGGTGTTTTCGCCGATGCCGGCGGTGAAGACAATGGCGTCCAGTCCGCCCATGGCGGCGGCGTAGGAGCCGATGTACTTCTTGATGCCGTAGGAGAGCATCTTGTAGATGAGTTCGGCGCGGGAATTTCCCTCATTCAGGGCAGCTTCAATGTCGCGCATATCGCTCCCGATCTCGGAATAGCCCGCGATACCGCATTTTTTGTTCATCCAGTCCTGCATATCCTTGGGCTCGATGCCTTCCTTTTCCATAATGAACGGAACGATTGCCGGGTCGATGGAGCCGCAACGGGTGCCCATAATGACGCCTTCCAAGGGAGTGAAGCCCATAGAGGTGTCAATGACCTTGCCGTTCTTGACGGCGGAGATGGAGCTTCCGTTGCCGAGGTGGCAGGTGACGATCTTGGAATGTTCGGGATCCAGACCGAGGAATTCGATCGCGCGGCCGGAGACGTAGCGGTGGCTCGTTCCGTGGAAACCGTAGCGGCGGATCTTGTATTTCTGGCACAGCTCGTAGGGAAGGGCGTAGGTGTACGCTTCCTCGGGCATCGTCTGGTGGAATGCGGTGTCAAAGACGAGCACCTGCGGGACGTCCGGCAGGGCCGCGCGGCAGCCCCCGATGCCGTAAAGGTGCGGCTGGGTGTGCACGGGCGCGAGGTCGATGCACTTTTCGAGGTCTTCGATGACGGTGTCGTCCACGAGAACGGAAGCGGAGAAGTACGGGCCGCCCTGAACGATGCGGTGACCGATGGCTTCGATCTCGGTGATGGAGGTCAGACAGCCGTGATCGGCGTCCACGAGCGCGGCAATGACCGCCTCAATGGCCTCTTTGTGGGTGGGCATGGGAATTTCGCACTCCCATTTTTCTTTGCCCGTGGTGGTATGTTTGATCTTGCCGTCCACTCCGATGCGTTCACACAGGCCCTTGGCAAGCACGGACGAGTCGTCCATGTTGTAGAGCTGGTACTTGATGGAGGAGGAGCCGGCGTTGACAACTAAGATTTTCATAAAATGCCCCCTTGAGTTTTCGGTCTTGTCATAGTATAATGACAGGCACAAGTAGGATTATACAACACTCAAGTTGAATTTTCAAGAGGAATTTCTCAAAAGGTATGGAAAAAGCACTCGGTATCATCTGTGAATACAACCCGTTTCACGCGGGCCACGCGCGGCAGCTTTCCGAGGCGCGTGCGCGCTTCGGCGAAAAACCGATCGTGCTTTTGCTGAGCGGAAATTTCGTCCAGCGTGCCGAGGCCGCCGTCTGTGATGTGTATCGCCGCGCGGTCGCCGCGCTCTCTGCGGGCGCGGATCTGGTTCTTCTTTTGCCGTTTCCGTATTCCACGCTCGGAGCGCAGGGCTATGCACGAAGCGCCGTTTCCGTGCTTCACCGCCTCGGCGCGGTCGATACCCTTGTCTTCGGCGCGGAGGAGGAGAAGACTGCCTCTCTTCACGCTGTCGCAGATGCTTTGGCGTCGGAAGAGTTCGAGGCACTCTTTTCCGCCGCTCTTTCGGCGGATGCCCGTGCGTCGTATGCACACCTGCGTGCCGAAACGCTCGGAAAATTGGTTCCCGATGCACCAAAACTGCTGAAAAAACCGAATAACATACTGGCAGTGGAGTATCTCGCGGCGATCCGCCGCGGAAATTTCGATCTTTTTCCCGTCGTTTTGCCGCGTTCTGCCGAACCTTCCGCCACGGCGTTGCGTGCGCGCCTTGCCGCAGGCGAAGCGCTTTCAACGGACGACGTGCCTTCCGAGGCGCTTCTGGATGCATTGAACGGCGCTGACTTGCCGCAGAACAAGCTGGAGGAGATCCTGCTTTGTGCATTGCGGGCGGGACTTTCCTGTCCCGAACTTTCCGTTTTGGGTGCGCGCGTAGAGAATCACGCGCGCCGCGCACGGAACTTTTCGGAGTTTGTCGTAAGCACCAAGACGCGTAAGATCACCTCTGCCCGCGTGCGCCGCGGTGTGCTCCACGCATACTTCGGTGTGGAGGAGGGGGAATTGCCGGAGGTTCCGTACACCGTTTTGCTCGGTGCAAACGAAAAAGGGAGGGCAGTTCTTTCCTTTATATATAATAAAGGGCAGATCCCCGTTTTCACCAAGCCTTCCGCTCCGCTGAAAGCGACGGGCGATCTTTTGAAGATCGGCAAACTTCAGGCAAAGGCCGACAGCGTCTATGCGGCTCTTTTGGGCAAAGAAGGGGACTTTTTCCTCAAACAAGGCCCTAAAATTGTGAACAAATTGTAAATTTATCATTTTTTTGTAAAATTTTCTTGCAATTCGCCCCTTCCTTATATATAATGGTGAGGCTTGATGTGCGATGAAGCGGGAGGTTGCCGTGAAAACGGGTAATTTCCGCAGAGTATGTCCGAAAATCGGGCGAAAACAAGATGGATATGCTTATGCTCCAAATATAGGGCTGTAGCGCACTGTTTTCCCGGGTTTTGACTGCAGTGATGCAGGGAAAAATCCGGTTTTGTTATGTCGAAGGCGCGAGACGCCCGACAGCGTATCCACTTGCAAGAGCCTCCAAACAAAAAGGAGAAAGTTACCATGGCAAAGAACAAAATTCGCATCCGTCTCAAGAGCTACGATCACAGACTGATCGATCAGTCTGCAACCAAGATTGTCGAGACGGCAAAACGTTTCGGTGCAAAGGTGTCGGGTCCTGTGCCGCTGCCCACCGAAAAAGAGATCATCACCATCCTGCGCGCGGTCCACAAATATAAGGATAGCCGCGAACAGTTTGAAACGCGCACTCACAAGCGTCTCATTGACGTGCTCAAGCCGTCTAAGGAAGCGGTTGACGCGCTGATTTCCGTCGAGCTGCCGGCGGGAGTGGAACTCGAGTACAACTTCGAGTAAGCAGTAATAAGTCATGTTGGGGAAACTCAACCAATCACTTAGGAGGAAATCATGAAAAAAGCAATCATCGGAAAGAAACTGGGAATGACCCAGCTTTTCGAAGAAAACGGCAACGTCGTGCCGGTCACCGTCATTCTTGCCGGTCCCTGCCCCGTCGTTCAGAAGAAGACTGTCGATACCGATGGGTATGACGCAGTCCAGCTCGGCTTCGAGGACATCGAAGACCGCAAGCTCAACAAGCCCGAGCTCGGCCACTTCAAGAAGGCCGCCGTCTCCGGCAAGCGTTACCTCAAGGAATTCCGTCTGGAAGATGCCGCTTCCATGGAAGTCGGCCAGGTCGTGAACGCAGATGTGTTCGCCGCCGGCGAGACTGTGGATGTCACCGGCACCACCAAGGGCCGCGGTTACTCCGGCGTCATCAAGCGCTGGGGCTGCCACCGTCTCCGTATGACTCACGGTGCGGGTCCTGTCCACCGCCAGCCGGGCTCCATGGGTGCAAACTCCAGCCCGTCCCGCATCTTTAAGAATAAGAAGATGCCTGGTCAGTATGGTAATGAGAAGGTTACGGTTCTGCATCTGGACGTCGTCCGTGTGGATGCCGAAAACAACCTGATCGCAGTGCGCGGCGCGGTTCCCGGCCCGAAGGGCGGCATCGTGACTCTGCGCAATTCCGTGAAGGGAGCGTAAAAGCATGTCGAAAGTTGAAGTGAAAGTTTACAACATGGCAGGCGAAGAGACCGGTAAGGTCAAACTTTCCGAGGAACTCTTCGGCGCCGAAGAAATCAACAGCGCGGCACTCCACGCCGTTGTCCGTGCCTACCTGCTCAACCAGCGTCAGGGCACTCAGTCCACCAAGACGCGCTCCGAAGTGAGCGGCGGCGGCAAGAAGCCGTGGAGACAGAAGGGAACGGGTCACGCCCGTGAGGGTTCTACCCGCGCTCCCCAGTGGACGCACGGCGGGAT
>JAZRZY010000107.1:0-3783 GCA_045601605.1 Eubacteriales bacterium | reverse complement strand
TACGATCCGACTTAGCGATCTCGTGGGCAATATGCAATCGCAGGGCACCACGCCCCGCCAGCTGACCGACCTGATCGGTTCTCTGTGCGACCTCACCAGCGGAAGCGGTGACCGCGGCACGCCCGTCATTCTCATCCAAGGCTACTTCTCGAACTTCGCATCGGAGGACTAAACCGTGAATCAAACACCCAACCGTCCGCGACGTCCCGTGCAACAGATGCGCCCTGCCGCATCCCCTGCCCCGCAGCACGCGCCCGTGCGCCGTCCTGCCCCCCGCCGCAGAACGATCCGCCCCATCGCGCTTGCGCTGATCGTTTTGATGGCGTTGCTTTTCTGCACTATCGTGGGCATCGTCGCCTACCAGATCGCTTACAACATCGAGCTTGCCCGTCTGGAAGCGGAAAACGGATCTGAAACCCAGCCTCCCGAGGAGGGTGCGGGTGAGAATGCCCCTCCCACCGGCAACGGTGAAGATACGGATGAAGGCTCCTCGATCTCGGGCGTCGGCGGCGCCGACGAGCCCGCGGACCCGGTGACGACCCCGAGCGAACCGGACGTGACGTTTTCCACGCTCGGCGAGATCGTGACCTACGTGGATTCTCTGGGCATTGACTACACAGATCTTGCAAGCTTCGATATGTCCGACTACTTCAAGAGCGCCACGCTCCGAAAGACTGCCGACGCAGGAGACGCTTACCAAAACGAGACCGTGTACATCGGCGACTCGCTCGTCTTGCACATGGGCTCTCGCTCCACGCATCCGAAAAATATGGTCTACGGCGCCGCGAGCATCAACCCCGAGGATGCCTGTGTCAAGAAGCTGACCACGCTCAAAAACGGAACGGAAGCGACCTTCGCCGAGGCGATGGCTGAGCTTCAGCCCCGCCGCATCGTCATCACCATCGGCACCAACTCCATGTGGATGGAGCCGACCGTGTACGTGCAGTTCTTCTCTCGCTTCATCGAGCAGCTTAAGAGTGCCTGCCCGAACGCGGAGATCATTCTGCAGTCCACCCCGCCGCTGACCGCCGAATACGAAGCGGGCAAGAAATATCCGACCAACGAGAAGATCAACCGCTTCAATATGTATCTGGCAGGTCTTGCCACCTACCATAACATTTGGTACCTCAACAGCGCTCCCGGGCTCAAAAACGCCTCCGGCACGCTGGACGAAACCTATAACAGCGACGGCTTCCACATTTCCGCCGAAGGCTACAACGTGTGGACCGAAGCTCTCCGCACCCACGCAACGACCCTTCAGTAACCGAGGAGACGACCGTGTTCAAACGTTTCTTTGCCCTCTTACTTGCCCTTCTTCTCCTCTTCAGCCTTGCCGCCTGCCAATCCACCCCTACCGACGGTGAGCCGCAGACGCCCGAAGCACAAGAGGATCCCGCCCCCGCTGATTACAGCGCGGTTTATGCGGCGCTTGAGCTGGTGCCCGAGGACCTCTCTCTGTACACCAAAACGACCCGAAGGGCCGTGGAAACTGCGGTAGGGGCCGTGCGCTACGGTCTGAACGCCGACGCGCAGGAAGAGGTGCAAGCGGCCGCAGATGCCATCCGTGAAGCGGTCGGGGCACTGGAAGAAAAGGTGCGTTTCGACTCCTACCAATCCATCATCGACTACGTGGATGCACAAGGCATCGATTTCGACGATCTCGCCGCATTTGATCTTTCCGGCTATTTCGAGGATACGATCTTGGAAGAGACCGAACATGCAGGCAAGGAGTATCTCGACGAGACCTACTACATCGGCGACTCGCTGACGCTCTATATGCACCGCTACGCCACGTTGCCCCGAGAGAACATCTTCGGCGTGGGCTCCATCAATCCGCAAAACGCTGCGTACGACAAGCTTGTCACCCTGATGGACGACAAGACGCCCGCGACCTTTGCCGAGGCGATGGCAGAGATCAAGCCGCGCCGCGTAGTGTTGACCATCGGCACGAACTCTATGCTGATGGATTCCATCGACTATATCAGCACCTTCGGGAAACTCATCGACGACATCCGACAAGGCACTCCCGAGACCGACATCATCGTACAGTCCACTTCTCCGCTGACAGCTGATTACGAGAAGAATATGAAGCTTCTCACCAACCGCAACATCAACCGCTCCAATATGCTTCTTGCGGGGCTTGCCGCCTACAAGGGTGTCTATTTCTTGAACACCGCAGAGGCACTCAAGGACGAAAACGGTCAGCTTGACGTGAAGTACGACCTCGGCGAGGGCTACGGACACATCAACCAAGCCGCCTACGAAGTCTGGGAAGAATATCTCTGCACCCATCGGATCCCAAGCTGAAAAAAGAGCCGCTTTTGCGGCTCTTTTCCGTTTCGTTTCGGAAAAATACTTTACTTTTTCTCTGCGGTATTTTATAATAGTAAGGTAATGTGTATGCAGCACTCTGCAGAAAGGAACAAACTCATGTCTAAAACCCGTATTTTTTCCCTTTTGCTCGCCATTTTGATGGTGGCCTCATTTTTCACGTTCGTCGCCTGCGACAACACCCAGACCCCCTCCGGCAACGAAGGCTCCGGTGAAGGCACCGAACAGGGCGGCGACGAAGGTACCGATGAAGGCACCGAACAGGGCGGCGACGAAGGTACCGACGAAGGTACCGAACAGGGCGGCGACGAAGGCACCGACGAAGGCGGAAACGAAGGCTCCGATGAGCCCGTTGAAACCAAAAAGACCCTCAAGGTTCTGACCCTCGGCAACAGCTTCTCCGAAAACGCACACAGCCATCTGATCCAGATTATGGAAGCGGAAGGGATGGAAGAAGTCGTGCTCGGCAACCTCGTGAAATCCGCCTGCGATCTCTCTACGCATCTCTCCGCCGCACAGACCGACTACACCACCTATATGTACTCCAAATTCACCCTCGGCGAAGAGCGCAAGGTTCAGCCGAAGTTCACCGTGAAAAAGGCGCTGCAGGATGAGGACTGGGATCTGGTCATTCTCCAGCAGGTCAGCGGAAAATCCGGCCAGCCCGGCACCTACGGCAGCACCCTCACCGCGCTGATGAATTTCTGCAAGCAGTACGTGAAAGAGGATTGCAAATTCGGCTGGCATCTCACTTGGGCTTATGAAGCCGGCTCCACCAACGCCAGCTTTGCCAACTACGGCAGAAATCAGATGACGATGTACAACTCCATCATCGGCGCGGTCCAGTCCCAGATCGTCCCGAACGAGGAGTTCGTCACCATCATCCCTGCCGGCACCGCCATTCAGAACACCCGCACGAGCTACTTCGGCGACACGCTGACCGCAGACGGATACCACTTGAATTCCTTCGGCAGCTACATCATCGGCTACTCTTGGTACAAGACCTTGACCGGTGCCACTCTCACCGAACTCAAGTACGTCCCCGATGCCCTCAACCTGTCCGAGGCGGATCAAAAGGTCGTTTTGGAAAGCGTCAACAACGCCGCCGCATCCCCCTTTGCCATCACACAGTCTCAGTACACCACCCGATAAACGAACGCTTCAAAGCAGCAGAACTCACACGGGCTCTGCTGCTTTGTTGTTTTTCCTCTTCTTTCTTTTCGGGAGAAAAGAAAGAAGCAAAGAAAAGCCGAGATGAGGAAGAAGAAAAGACAGCGTCACGCACAAACGGCACCCAAACTGCGGGTGCCGTTTGCGGCATATATGGGGCTTCTTCTTTCTTTTCGGGTGAAAAGAAACAAGCAAAGAAAAGCCGAGATGAGGAAGAAGAAAACACCGCGTCACGTACAAACGGCACCCAAACTGCGGGTGCCGTTTGCGGCATATATGGGG
>JAZRZY010000106.1:0-7982 GCA_045601605.1 Eubacteriales bacterium | reverse complement strand
CAGATGTTTGACACGGAGTACGAGGCTTTCCGCAAGTACTGTGAGATCTATCCCGACAACGCCACGCTTCTCATTGACACCTATAACGTGCTGAAGAGCGGTCTGCCGAACGCCATCCGTGTGTTCAAGGAGCTGGGCATCACTCGCGGCGGCGTGCGTATCGACTCGGGCGATATGACGTATCTGACGAAAAAGATCCGCAGGGCGCTGGACGAGGCGGGACTTTGTGAAACGAAGATCGTCGTCTCCAACTCGCTGGACGAGTGGATCATCCGTGACCTCATTGTACAGGGGGCGAAGATCGACGCCTTCGGTGTGGGCGAACGGCTCATCACGGCGAAGAGCACGCCCGTTTTCGGCGGTGTGTACAAGCTTGTCGCCGTGGAAAACGAGGACGGAACCACCACGCCCAAGATCAAGGTCAGCGAGAACATCGAGAAGATCACCACTCCCGATTTCAAGCGCGTCTTCCGCTTGTACGACCGTGAAACGGGCAAGAATTTTGCAGACTATCTCACGCGCGCACACGAAGAGGTGGACTTCACCGCTCCTCTGGAGCTTTTCGACCCCAACGCCACGTGGAAGCGGCAGACGGTGGAAGATTACGAGGCGCGCGAGCTGCTCGTGCCCGTCTTTCTCTCCGGCGAGTGCGTCTATACCTCTCCTGCCATTTCCGAGATCCGCGACTACTGCCGCGAGCAGGTCGAGCTCTTGTGGGAAGAGGTGCGCCGTTTTGAAAATCCGCACAAATATTACGTGGATCTCTCTCCCGAGCTTTGGCGCGAGAAGCAGGATCTGCTGCTTAGGCACTCCACCCGAAAAGGAGAGGCGTGAAGCCGCAAAAAAAGGACGTTCAATCGAGTCGCCGACTTTCCCTCGGGGAGGTCGGCGGATTTGTCAGCTTTTCGCTGAACCTTCTTTTGTTTTGTCTGAAGACGTGGCTCGTGCTGCTCACGGGCTCCGTCGCCCTTGCCGCAGATGCAAAGAACAGCCTCTCGGACTTGATCGGCGGCGCGCTTCTGTTTTGCTGTGCCCGTGCTCGGCGGCGCGGGGACGGCGCGTGGCGCGGCGGCACGCTCGGGACGTATTCCGTTTGCCTCTGGATGGTTTCGGCGGGGATCCCCGCGCTCTTTGAGGGCGCCGCGGCACTCGTTTTCGGTGCCGAGGGAAGCGGGGGGGATCTGTTTTTCTATATGCTCTTCTTCGCCGCGGCGAAGCTCGGTTTGGGGCTTTTTTTGCGCCGTGCGGCAAAGAGAGCCGAAGACGCCGCTTTGCGTTTTGCGGCAAAGGACAGTTTTTTCGACGCGGCAAGCGCGCTTTCCATCGGGGCGGCTTCCCTGTGCGGGGAAGCGTTCTTCGGCGTGGCGGATGCCGTGCTCGGCTGTTTGTTCGCGCTCGGGCTGATCCGTTGCGGAGTGAGCGGCCTGCGCCCTGCGGCAAACGAGCTTTTGAAATCGAACAAGGAGGAATCCGCGCGTGATGCAACCGGAACTTTTACAGACTCTGACGCAAAATTTTGATGCTTCTCCCGTACCCGTCTTCGCTTCTTCGCTCGGACGTGTGGTTTGGAAGAATCGGCTGGCAGACAGAGTCTTTCCCTCGCTCCGTCGGAGGATGCGGCTCGACCGTTTGAGCGAGAACTTCCCCGCGTCGGGAGGCGGCGCTTGCGTAACGCTCTTCTCGGAGGATTATTTTCTGGTCTGTGAGACGGTCGGGGGCCTCTCGGTCTATACGGCACAGCGTCTTACGGGCGCGTTCCGCGAAGAATTTTCCGTGGCTCTCCTTGCTTACGCCAAGGAACTGAATCACCTGATGCGCGAGGGTGTTGCGGCAACACAGGCGGCTCCGAGCGCTCAGCAGAACCGTTACCTCAACGCACTTGCCCGCCACGTGCGGGATGCGGGGCGGGTACAGGATCTTTTGGAATCCTTGTCACAGGTGCGCCCGTTGCACTGCGAGAAGGTCTTTGCCGTCAGCGTGGGCGAGATGGTCGAATTTTTCAGAGACACCCTCGAGACGGAGCTTGCCGACTGCGGGCTGTCGCTTTCCGCCACGGCGGAGAGCGGCTTGGTGGCACTCGTCAACTTCCGCGACTTCGTCTTTTCGCTGTTGCATCTGGTCCATTTCTTTTCCTCCTTCGTGCTGTCCGACACGCTTTCCCTTTCGGTGCGCCGCGCCTCGGAGGGAGAGTGCGTCCTTTCGCTCTCCGGCGAGGATCCCTACGATCTTCTGCAGATGTACCGCGTCCTGCGGCGCGGAACCGCAAACGTGGACGCGCACAAAAGCGCGCTGTTCTTCCCGTTGTTTTGCGCGATGAACACCTTCAGCTTCTATCGCCATCGCTGTTGTCTCTCGCGCGTAGAGAATCGACTTGTCTTTGAGATCTCACTTCGCACCACGACGGAGCTTCCGAGTCTGGTCGTCCGCGAGGGCGAGGAAGATGCCGCGGCGTCAAAGGCGCTTCGCGCAGAGCTTTCCGAGGCGTTTTGGCCCGCCGAGGTGCGTCGCTATCTTGCGCGCCGTCTCTCCGAGGACGCCTGTTTGCCCGAGGGTTACGGGACCGTTCGCGTGCCGAAGCTGTTTTCCTGATCCCGTTTTCCACAGAAAAAAACGACCCTTTCAAAAAGGGTCGTTTTTTGCGTTTGGTTTAAGCGGCGGCCTTTGCAAGACGGCGTTTTGAAAGCAGCTGCAAGAGGACGACGATCGCGACGAGGCTGAGGCCGATGGAGTCGGTGACCCAACCGGGGTAGATCAAAAGCAGACCGCCGAGGGCGGCGGGGATGCGCTCGTACCAACGCATTCTGCAGAGGAGATAGCCTTCCAGCGACGCGCTGACGGCGAAGATGCCGACGATCGAGGAGATGCAAATGAGGATGATGTCCCAAACGGTCGGATTGCCCATAAAGAGCATCGACGGGCTCAGGGCAAAGACGTAGGGGACGATGAAGGCGCCGATGGCAAGCTTTGTGGAGGTGAAGGCTGTCTTCATCGGGTTTGCCTGCGCGATGGCGGCGCCGGCATAGGCGGCGAGTGCCACGGGAGGCGTCAGGTCGGCAACGATGCCGAAGTAGAACACGAAGAAGTGTGCGGCAACCTTATCCACACCCATTTGTACGAGGATGGGGGCGCAGGTGGCGGACATAATGCAGTAGTTGGCGGTGGTGGGCACGCCCATCCCGAGCACGATGCAGCAGAGCATGGTGAGGAAGAGGGCGATGATGACTTGATTGCCCGCAAGAGAAACAATGCCTTGGATGAGGACGTTGGCAAGGCCGGTCATGGTGATACAGCCCGCCACGATGCCCGCCACACCGCAGGCGGCGGCAACGGTGATCATCCCTTGGCCTCCGGCGGCAAGCGCCTCCCAGATGCGGCGCGGGGTGATGCGGTTTTCTTTGTGGAAGAGACCGACTATGATGACGGCGACGATGGAAATGGCGGCGGCAACCTGAATGGAGTTGGAGCCGGAGCTGACAAGGTAGATGAGCAGTGCCAGCGGGAAGAGCAGGTAGGATTTCTTCAAAAGGGGCTTGATACGGGGAAGCTCCTCGCGGGTCAGACCGCGCAAGCCTTCCTTCTTTGCCTCCAGATGCACGGCGATGAACACGCCCGCAAAGTAGAGAACGGCGGGCAGAATGGCGCGCACGACGATGTCGGCATAGCCGCCCGGCAATACGTCGGTCAGATATTCCGCCATCAAAAAGGCGGCGGCACCCATAACGGGGGGCATGATCTGTCCTCCCGTAGAGGCGGCGGCCTCTGCGGCGGCGGCAAACTCGGGCTTGTAGCCGGTGCGCTTCATCAAGGGGATGGTGACGGAGCCGCTTCCGACGGTGTTTGCCACGGAGGAGCCGGAGACCGTGCCCTCAAGGGCGCTGGCCACGACGGCAACCTTGGCGGGGCCTCCGGAGAAGCCGCCGACGAACGCGTTGGAGATCTGGATGAAGAAATCGGCAATGCCCGTGCGCTCAAGGAATGCGCCGAAGATGATGAAGACGACGATGAACTTCGAGCAGACGTTGACGGGCGTGGAAAAGATGCCTTCCTTGGTATAGAAGAGGTTGGAGACGGCGTATTCCAGACGCTTGGAAAAATCGGGGTTGGTGCTTCCCCAGATGAGTGCGTAAGCGATCAGACAGCCCGCCACGATGAGGATGGGAAGACCCACGCTTCGGCGGCAGACCTCGGCGAGGGCGAGAATGCCGATGATGCCGATGACGATCTGCAGGGCGTCCAAGCGGGAGCCTTGCTTGATGATGTTTTCTACGTTGATGAGGTAGTAGAGATAGGCACCCGTGCCGAGGGTCATTGCAACCCAGTCGTACCACGGGATGTAGTTGACGCGCTGCACTCCTTTTTTGGCAGGGAACACCAAGAAGCCGATGAGGATGATGAACGCCATAAAGGAGACCAAACGGCGCTCCTCAAGCCAGGTGGTGAACAGAGTTACGTAGATACAAAAGAGGGCGAAGAGGGCGAGGATGCTCGTGACGATGATTTTCGGCGCACCTTCCCAGATGCGGGTGTTCGACTCGCGATCGAACTTCTTCATCACGCTGTCGAGATCCATTGCCTCGGGCGCGGGGGCAGCCTCTGCCGTTTTTTTGCGGAACAGGGACATAGGTGAAAACCTCCTTGGGGGATCAAAACCAAATGGCTGCGACAAGCGTCGCAGCCATTGGAACGCTTAGGGAACGGGGTCAGACTCAGGCGGTCTTGACCGTGATGCCTTTTTCGGCAAAGTACTTCGCCGCGCCGGCGTGGAAGGGAGCTTCCATACCGCTGGTCGCATTCTCAAGGCTGAGCTCTGCGCCCTTGGCGTGCTCGGCGGTGATCGCCTCGGCGTTGTCAAAGATGGCGGCGGTGAGGTTGTACACGTCTTCCTCTGCGGCATCCGCGGAGACGATGAGGGTTGCCTTGACGGTGATGGTGGTCACAGCCTCGGGCTGCTTGTCACCGTAGGTCTTGGCGGGGATCTCGTAAGCGGTGTAGAAGGGGCAGGAGGCCATCAGCTTGTAGGCGATGTCACCGTCGATGGGCACGAGCCAAGCGTCGTTGGTGGTGCAGAGCTCGGTGATGGCGGGGGTGGGAGCGCCGGCGACGATGAAGGCGGCGTCGATCTTGCCGTCCTTGAGTGCGTCGGTGCTGTCGTTGAAGGACTGGTACTGGGCCTGGATATCGTCCACGGTCAGATCTGCCGCGGCGAGAACGTCAACGGCATTGAAGTACACGCCGCTGCCGGGGGCGCCGATGGAGACGGACTTGCCCTTGAGGTCTGCGACGGACTTGATCTCGGGATCCATGGTGATGAGCTGAACTGCCTCGGCGTAGAGACCGGCTACCACGCGGAAGGAGTCGATCTTGCCCTCTTCCTCGAAGGAGTTGGTGCCCGCCCAAGCATAGGCCATAACGTCGGACTGGACGGTGGCAAGCTGGTAGTTTCCGGCGTCGATGCCCTGAATGTTGGCCTTGGAGCCGTCGGTGGAAACGACGGTGACGCCGATGCCGGCGTTCTTGGTGATGTACTGGCCGAGAATGGAGCCGTAGCCGTAGTACGTTCCGGCGGTGCCGCCGGTGCCCATGGTCATGCTGTTGCCGCCCGTGCAGGCGAAGAGAGAGAAGACCAAAAGAATTGCGAAAAGTGCGGTGAGAATACGCTTCATGAGAGCCTCCTGAAAAAAGATTTTGGAAAATTGCTAATATTTAACGTAAATTATAACAGAAAAAAGATTTTTTTGCAAGAGCAAAGCAAAAAACGCACCCGATGGTCTCGGGTGCGTCGAGGGTTGCGGAAGGCGTTTAGAACAGACGGATGAAAAACACGAGGAAAAAACCGAGCAAAATGGCCGAAAAAATGCCGGCATTGAGCCATTTTATACGAAATACGTGCCCGTCGAAAAGGTAATAGACAAGCAAGATCGGCACGCTCCAGAACATCGGGTGATAGGAAAAGGCGAGCGCGAGATCGCCGGAGAAGAGCGAGAGGTAGGCGCGCGTCATTCCGCAGCCGGGGCAGGAGATGCCGAAGAGCGCGCGAAACAGACACCCGACGTCAAAGGCCAGATAGGCTCCGATGAGCGCGGCAAAGAGCGCGAGGGTGATGCATTTTTCCGTCTTGTTTCGAATCTTCAAGCGCTTCTCCTTTTCTGCGGGTGAAACAAAAAACAAACCGGAAAATTCCGGTTTGTTTTTTGAAAACACCTAGCTTATGCGGGGATACCGCTGGTAAGGGTGGCCTTCTTTTCGGCGTATTCTTCGTCGCTCATCTTGAGAACCTGGATGCCGAGAATGATACCCTTGATTTCGTTGATGATGCCGATGATGCCGCAGGTAACGATGCCGAGGACGATGCGAAGGATGCCCGTCTTGGTGTTGCCCTGCATGAAGCAAGGAACGCCGATGGAATTGAAGACGATGCACATAATGCCAAACAAAACCTTATTGTCCATGAGAAAATACCTCCTTGTTTTATTACCGAAATTGTATCACAATTGTCAGTTTTTGTCAAGAGTTGCAACGAGATTTGCGTTTGTGCAAAAAGCATCATACGAATGTCGAAAAACAGGACAAACGAGCCCTGCACAAGGAGGGGCAAGCCGGAATCGACTCACTTGCTTTGGTGATTGGTTGCAACGAAAACCCATTCTTGGATTGCCGCGAGCGTCGCGGCGGAGCATACGACGGCGGCGCTGTTTGTTTTTCCGGCAACGGCGCCGTCGATCCTATCGCTCAAGCCGCAGAGAAGGTATGTGATACCGAACGCCGGAGAAAACACGGGAAAGAACAGCAATAAAATACTGCCGAGAATACGGCAAGAAGTGAGTGTGTTTGCAAGATGCTTCGCGATCTGTTCACCTGCCGATCAACTTGTTTTACGCTTGGTTGATTATAACACAAACCCCACGGTTTTCAACAAAAGACCCCCCTTTCGGCGGATGCGTGAGAGCGAATGAAAAGAGCGACTAAAAGTAGCGTAAGTAGGGGTAAAAACGACCAAAAGTAGTGTGCACTATCTATTCGACAAATTGGAATTTACTTAATTCTTCGCATTTTTACTTACCTGCTTCGCAAGAAGATACAGCAGATACCCAATGATGAAACCTAACGAATTTAATAACAAATCATCAATATCGGATACTCTGTCATAAAAGGGAAGCTGTAAAATCTCAATACAGAAAGAAACACCAATACCTGCGGAAATGACTTTCCGGTGTGTATCCAACCCCTTGTATACACTGGGCCAAACAACTCCCAATGGAATAAACATTGCTGTATTTCCAATTACATTTATCAAAATGTCTCTCATTTCGGGATAATCAAACAAATGAACAAGCGGAATCCAATTTATCCGAAACGGATATACTTTTGCACTTTCATAAACAAGCGGTTGTATTTCTCCGTTCACTTTAAAAAATGGGAAAAAGGCAAAGCGAGCAACAACGACAATGCAGACATATACCAAAAGCAGTTTCAGCTCTTTTTTCCAATCTGCTCTCTTGGCTTTCATTGCACATATCACTCTTACCAAACACCAAAGGATACTTATGAACACCACCATTGATGTGTATGATATTCGAATCATCTATCTGTTCTCCTTGTTGTCAAATTCCAATTTGATAATCTCATTTGGCATTCTTATACGAAATCATAATATGTGTTGGCGCAAATAATATCGCTGCAATAATCAGCAATATTGACCTGCTCATAACTCCACTAAACAGAAAAACTACTGATGGGATTACGGAAAGTGCCAATGCTCTGTAAATGTTATTTTTCTTCCGGCAAATAATCCATATAGCACAATAAAGGGCAATTAACAGAGCATCAATGATAAGATATATTGCAAATGCTTCATCCGACCACCAGCCAAGCCAAGTCCCTGGAACATTGAAAACCATAAATCCAAAGCAACCGACTCTTCCGATTTGTTCAATAATTTCGACTGCTTTGTTGTTCCAACTGTTTTCAAAACCATCTTTACA
>JAZRZY010000105.1:0-8692 GCA_045601605.1 Eubacteriales bacterium | reverse complement strand
AGGTGGATGCACTGCCGCAGGGCGACATCGGCGTCATTGCAAAGCTTGCCGCCACCAACACCTGCGACACCCTTTCCGCCAAGGGCGACGTCTCCTACCTGCCCATCGCCTTCCCGACTCCCTACCTCGCCATGGCAGTCTCCGGCAAGGACAAGGGCGACGAAGATAAGATCTCCTCTTCCATCGCGCGTCTGCTCGAGGAAGACCTCACCATCAAGCTCAAGAACAACGCAGAGACCAAGGAGCTCGTGCTTTACGGACTCGGCGAACAGCATCTCGACGTCATCTCCTCCAAGCTGAAGAACCGCTTCGGCATCTCCGTGGAGCTCAAACCCGCGCAGGTCGCCTACCGTGAAGCCATCAAAAAATCCGTCAAAGCGGAAGGCAAGCACGTCAAGCAGTCCGGCGGTCACGGTCAGTTCGGCGTCGTCCAGATCGAATTCTCCCCGTCCGAGGAGGAAGGCCTGACCTTCACCGAAAGCGTCTTCGGCGGCAGCGTCCCGAAGAACTTCTTCCCCGCAGTCGAAAAGGGTCTGCAGGAATGCCTGAGCCGCGGCGTTCTTGCGGGCTTCCCGCTCGTCGGCCTGAAGGCCAACCTCTTCGACGGCAAATATCACCCCGTTGACTCCTCCGAAATGGCATTCAAGCTTGCCGCTTCCGCCGCCTTCCGCGAAGGCCTGAAAAACGCCCAGCCCACCCTGCTGGAGCCGATCGGAACCTTGAACGTTCTCATCCCCGACTCGCTGATGGGCGACGTTATGAGTGACATTTCCACCCGTCGCGGTCAGGTGCTCGGTATGAACCCCGCCGAAAAGAAGAAGGGCTACACCGTGGTGGAAGCCAAGGTGCCTCAGTCCGAAATGGGCAACTACGTCGTTACCCTACGCGCAATGAGTCAGGGCCGCGGCAGTTTCGACTACGTGGTCGACAGCTACGCCGAAGCCCCCTCCAACGTGGCACAAAAGGTCATCGAAGAATCCAAGAAGGCCGAAGCATAAGTACCAAACATCAAGAGGGCTGCAGTTTGCAGCCCTCTTTGCTTTTGGGCCGATGGCCCTATCCGAACGCCGGCACACACACACCTTTTCTTTTCGGCTCCTTTGTGTTATACTTCCCTGTGTGGCGCGCGCGGCGGTATTTTTCCCGAGGCATGCCGCCTCAATCACATCATATGCCGTGCTCTGCCGCTTGCCAAAATCGGCGCATCTCATTTTTTGGAGTTTTTTATGATCCGACTTTCTCCCTCCCTGCTCTCGCTGGATTTTTACCGTGCAAAAGAGCAAATCGATCAAATTCGTCCCTTTTCTCCCTATCTGCATTTCGACATCATGGATGGCCATTTCGTGCCGAATCTCGCACTCGGCGAGTGTGTCGTTCGCTCGCTTCGCCCCCATCTGACGGAGGTCTTCGACGTGCATTTGATGGTGGAAAAGCCCGAGGACTACCTTGAATCCTTTGCAAAGGCGGGAGCCGATCTTTTGACCTTCCATTCAGAGGCCGCAAACGACCCGGACGCACTCATTGAGCGCATCCACGCGCTCGGTCTGCGCGCAGGCATCTCCATCAAGCCCGCCACCCCCGCCGAGGTGCTCTTTCCCTATCTGGATCGGATCGATCTGGTGCTTGTGATGACGGTGGAGCCGGGCTTCGGCGGCCAGGCGCTCATCCCCGACTGTCTGCAAAAAATCTCCGTTCTGCGCGAAAAAATCGACGAGACGGGGCGCACGATCGATCTGGAGGTGGACGGCGGCATCAAAGTCGAAAACATCCGCGAGGCCACCTCGCGCGGAGCCGACCTCATCGTGGCGGGAAGCGCCGTATTCGGCGCCGAAGACCCCGCTGAAGCCTGCCGCGCATTGCTTGAAGCGGCAAACACAAACGCATGAAAGGAAAACGATATGCTCTGGTTTGAAAACGATTACAGCGAAGGCGCACATCCCGAGGTGCTCCGTCATCTTTGCGAAACGAATCTCGAAAGCCTCGCGCCCTACGGCGCAGACCGTTACAGCGAACGCGCCCGAGAGAAGATCCGCACCGCCTGCGAGGCGCCTGAGGCCGACATTTTCTTCCTCTGCGGCGGCACGCAGACCAACAAAGTGCTGATCTCCTCGCTCCTCCGCTCCTACGAGGGGGCGATCTGTGCCGACACGGGGCACATCAATACCCATGAATCGGGCGCGATCGAGGCCTCCGGCCACAAGGTCATCGGGCTGAAGCACCGCGACGGCAAGGTGGATGCAGACACGCTCAAGAACTACCTTGTCCGTTACGAGGCGGATGCAACCGCAGAGCACATGGTGCGTCCCGGTCTGCTCTATCTCTCACACCCCACCGAATACGGAACGCTCTACACCAAAGCGGAGCTTGAAGCGCTCTATGCGATCTGCCGCGCACACGACCTGCGCCTGTTTGTAGACGGCGCACGGCTTGCCTACGCACTTTCGGCCGAAGGGAGCGACGTTACCCTTCCCCTGCTCGTACGCCTTTGCGACGCCTTCTACATCGGCGGCACGAAGGTGGGTGCCCTCTGCGGCGAAGCGCTCGTTTTCCCCGCGAAGGCCCCCGCGCACTACCTCTCCGTCATCAAGCAAAACGGCGCACTGTTCGCCAAGGGGCGTACCGTGGGCGTGCAATTCGACGCTCTTTTCACCGACGGGCTTTATGAAAAAATCGGGCGGGAAACCAACGAAAAAGCCGCTCTGCTCAAGAACATCTTAACCCAAAAGGGCTGTCCCGTCCTCTTCGACTCGGTGACAAACCAACAGTTCTTCATTCTGGAAAACGAGAAGATCAAAGCACTCAAGGACAAGGTGCGTTTTTCCCTTTGGGAGCCCGTTGATGAGACGCATACGGTGGTGCGTTTTGTGACAAGCTTCGCCACCCTCGAGACGGATGTACTTGCACTCGGCAGGCTTTTTTGACGATTTGTTTACGTTCTGTTCAAAAAGAGACGACAAAATGTTTACGCCGTGCAAGCCGATTTGGGATATAATGGTCTGACCGATCTTCCAAAAAAACGAAAAGTGAATCCATTATGCTGAAACTCAAACACATTCAAAAACAATATCAAACGGGCGCCCTCGTGCAAAAGGCGCTGGACGACGTTTCCCTGACGCTGCGCGACAACGAATTCGTGGCGATCCTCGGCCCTTCGGGAAGCGGTAAGACGACGCTCCTAAACCTCATCGGCGGTCTGGACCGCTACGATTCGGGCGATCTGATCATCGACGACGTCTCCACGAAGGAGTACCGCGAGCGCGACTGGGATTCCTACCGCAACCATTCCGTCGGGTTCGTGTTCCAGAGCTACAACCTGATCGAGCACCAATCCGTGCTTTCAAACGTGGAACTTGCCCTGACCATCTCCGGTATCCGCCGCAGGGAGCGCAGACAGCGCGCCCGCGAGGCGCTCTGCCGCGTGGGCTTGGAAGAACACCTGCACAAGCGTCCGAGCCAGCTCTCGGGCGGTCAGATGCAGCGCGTTGCCATCGCCCGCGCGCTCGTCAACAACCCGCGCATTCTGCTCGCCGACGAGCCGACGGGCGCGCTGGACACCGAGACGAGCGTTCAGGTCATGGAGCTTCTGGCCGAAGTGGCGCGCGATCGCCTCGTGGTGATGGTGACGCACAACCCCGAGCTTGCCGAAGCATACGCCAACCGCACGGTCCTCTTGCGCGACGGCAAGATCGTGGGCGACACAAACCCCGTAACGGACGAAGAGGAGCGCGCCACCGTACACAAGAATTTCGGGCGTGCCTCCATGTCCTTTTTCACCGCCCTCTCCCTCTCCTTCAACAACCTTTTGACCAAGAAGGCGCGTACGGTGCTGACCTCCTTTGCCGGCTCCATCGGCATCATCGGCATCGCGCTCATCCTCTCTCTTTCCACGGGCGTCTCCAACTACATCAACGCCATCCAAAAGGACACGATGACCTCCTATCCCATTACGATCGAGGCAAGCTCCTTAGACCTCTCCGCGATCTTTGACGCGGGGCGCGACTCCGTGGCGGACACAAGCGTCGATCACGCGCTGGACAAGATCTACTCCAACACCGACGGCTTTGAGATCGCCTCCCTCGCCTCCACGAGCCTAACGAAGAACAATCTGACGAAATTCCGCGATTACCTCTCCGATCCGAACAGCGAAATTGCTCGGTACATCGGAGAAAACGGCGTGGTCTATACCTACGACACGAAGTTCTCCCTCTACACCTACGACGACGAGGATTTCCTTGTCAACACCGACGGAAGCACGCTGACGGAAAAGGAGAGCATCACGGGAACCATCATCGGCAACATGAGCCAGATGATGGCAAATATGGGCTCCTCCATGAGTTCCTCCGCGACGAGTTTTTCCTCAGGCCCCTCCTCTTCCACGCCTGCCGTCGAGCAGCTCCTTCCCTCGCGTGACGGCACGGGCATCTCCCCTGCCATCCGCGAAAATTACACGCTCATCGAGGGTGGACGTTGGCCCGAGTCCTACGACGAGATGGTGCTGGTCGTCGGCGCCAACCACGTGCTTCCCGCCGCCGTTTTATACCGTTTGGGCTTTTTGCCGACCGCCGAATACCGCAAGCTTATTGAAGCGATCGAACAGGGCGAAGAACCCGAATTGGACACAGATGCCTTCTCCTACCGCGAGATCTACGAGCGTGAATTCCTCCTGCTTTCCGCCTCCGATCTCTACGTGGAAAACGAGGAAGGTCACTTTGAATCTGCCGCCGAAAACGTCGAAAAGCTCGACGCACTCTTGGAAGACGCCGTGAAGATGCACATCACGGGCATCGTCTATGCAAACGGGGATGAAAGCTTCATCTCCGCGCCGCTTGCCTACACGCAGGCCTTGACCGATTATCTCATCGAACACACGGAAGAAAGCCCCGTGGTCAAGGCACAGAAGAAAAACAAGGACAAAAACGTTCTCAACGGAATGGGCTTCGAACCGGACAGCGACGAGGAAAAGGTACAGGACACCCTCACCTACCTCTCCTCCCTCGGCGTGAGTGAAAAGGCCCGTTTCTTCGACCAGCTGATGAGCTTTGCCTCCCTGCAAAGCAGCTCTTCCGCCTTTGGGGATTCCCAGACGACGCAAGCCGACATCGGAGCGCTGCAAGGCACCGCGGGCACGATGCAAGGCACCACGGGCACGATGCAAGGCTCCGCCGCCGTCAGCGAAGCGCAGAAGGCCGCGCTTCTCGACGCCTATCTCGCCGACCCTCAAGAGGATCAGCTTTTGAAGATCTACGAGCTTTACATCTCCCCCGGCTCCTACGAGGACAATCTCACCGCCTTCGGTCTGGTGAGTTACGATGCGCCGAGCTCCGTGAGCATTTACGTGGACACCTTTGAGGCAAAAGACGAGGTCTCCCGTTGCATTGAGGAATACAACCGTGCGGCAAAGGAGGAAGACAAGATCACCTACGTGGACTTCGTAGGACTTCTGATGAGCTCGATCACGACCATCATCGACGTCATCTCCTACGTGCTCATCGCATTCGTCTCCGTCTCGCTCGTGGTCTCCTCCATTATGATTGGCATCATCACCTACATCTCCGTGCTTGAACGCACCAAGGAGATCGGCATTCTGCGCGCCATCGGCGCCTCCCGACGCAACATTTCCCGTGTGTTCAACGCCGAGACATTTATGATCGGTCTCCTGGCCGGTCTCTTCGGCGTGGGGCTGACCCTGCTCTTCAATCTCCCCATCAACGCCGTCATCCACGCGTTGTCCGGCATTGACACGATCAACGCCGTGCTTCCCTCGCAGGCCGGAGTCATCCTGGTGCTTTTGAGCATGCTTTTGACCTTCCTCGGCGGTCTCATTCCCGCAAAAAAGGCAGCCGGCATGGATCCCGTACGTGCGCTGAGAAGCGAATAACGCCCCTTTGCCTGCCCGAGTGTTTCCGCACTCGGGCTTTTTTGTGCCCTACGCGTGCGCGCGCACACCTGCACAAAATTAGTGCTTTATATACTATATATTGCGTTGACTTGAAGGGCTTGATGTGGTAAAATAACTTGATATATTGGAGACGTATTCCCCTTGGAGACCCCCGAGGGCTTGAAAAGGAGTTCGCCGTGAGAATTTTAGGCATTGATCCCGGTTACGCCACCGTCGGTTTCGGCCTCATCGACACCGACGGCGCACGCCTGTCTTTTGTCGATTGCGGTGCCATTGAAACGGCGGCGGGCGAGCGCATCGAGCGCCGTCTGAAGCTGATCGCCGACTCCCTTGCGATCCTCATCGAGCGTTACCGCCCCGATGCGGTCGCCATTGAAGAGCTCTTCTTCTACTCCAACCAGACGACGGGCATCAACGTGGCGCAGGCGAGAGGCGTGATCCTTCTCACCTGCGAGACGCACGCAGTCCCCATCGCCGAATATACGCCGATGCAAGTGAAAGCCGCCGTCGTCGGATACGGCAAGGCGGAAAAGCGGCAAGTGATGGAGATGACGCGCATGCTCCTGAAGCTGCCCGGTGTGCCTCGCCCCGACGACGCCGCCGATGCGCTCGCCGTCGCCATCTGCCACGCACACACCAAGGGCAGTTCTCTCTCCCCCTTACAAACCCGACTCGAACAAGCGAAAAAAACCGCAGGAAGGTAAACGATGTATCACTTCATTGAAGGCATGCTCTGTGAAGCACCCCAAGGCTGTGCCGTGCTCAGCGCGGGCGGTGTGGGTTACCAGATCTTTATCTCCGAGCGCACCGCAGGCGAGCTCTCCCGCTGTGCGGAGGGCGAGGTAGTACGTCTGTACACCTACCTCAACGTGCGCGAGGACGCCATGGAGCTCTTCGGCTTTCTCACCGCACGCGAAAAAGAGGCGTTCCTGCTTCTCACCTCCGTCTCCGGCGTGGGCGCAAGAGGTGCTATGTCCATCCTCTCCGCGCTGACGGTGGAAAAGCTCTCCTTTGCCATTCTCTCCGACGATGCCCGCGCCATCAGCAGCGCCAACGGCGTCGGACTGAAGACCGCACAGAAGATCATTCTGGAGCTCAAGGACAAGATCGCAAAGAATCCCGAGTTTGCTTCGGCGGCAGGCGCATCCTTTGCTCCGCAGTCGGAACAAGAGCCCACCGGCGCACTCGCCGAGGCAGTCAGCGCACTCGTGGTGCTGGGCTATCCGCGCGCGCAGGTCCTGAAGGCCGCCGCGAAGATCCCCGCCGCAGGCCAAAGCGTGGAAGAACTCATCCGCACCCTACTGCAGAAATTCGGAGGACAGTAAAATGGCAGAGTTTTACGAGAGCGATTTTGAAAACCGCATCGTTTCCTCCTCCTTTGCCCCCGAGGACAGCCACGGTACGGACAACGAAAACACCCTGCGTCCGAAAACGCTTTCCGAATACGTCGGCCAGGAAACGGCAAAATCCAACCTCTCCGTGTATCTGGAGGCCGCCCGACGCAGAAACGAGCCGATGGATCACGTTCTGCTCTACGGCCCTCCCGGACTCGGCAAAACGACCCTCGCCGGCATCATTGCCGCCGAGATGGGCGTAAACTTCCGCGTCACAAGCGGCCCTGCCATTGAAAAACCCGGCGATCTCGCCGCCCTGCTCTCCTCCTTAAACGAGGGCGACGTGCTCTTCATCGACGAGATCCACCGTTTGAACCGCGCGGTCGAGGAGATCCTCTACCCCGCGATGGAAGACTACGCACTCGACATCATCATCGGAACGGGCCCCGCCGCGCGCTCCATCCGTCTGCCCCTGGAAAAGTTCACCCTCATCGGCGCGACGACCAGAAGCGGCCAGCTCTCTGCGCCTCTGCGCGATCGCTTCGGCGTTCTGCTCCGTCTGGAGATGTACACTCCCGCAGAGCTCTGCCGCATCGCGGAACGCTCCGCCTCCATCCTCGGCATTGAGATCGAACACGAGGGCGCGGTGGAGATCGCGCGCCGCAGCCGCGGCACGCCCCGTATCGCCAACCGTCTGCTCAAGCGCGTGCGCGACTTTGCCGAAGTGCTGGCGGGCGGCGTCATCACACACGACTGTGCCGCCGAAGCATTGACGAGACTGGAGATTGATGCACTCGGTCTCGACCGCATCGACCGACTCATTCTGACCTCCATCATTCAAAACTTCTCGGGCGGACCCGTGGGATTGGAGACCTTGGGGGCAACCATCGGCGAGGAAAGCATCACCATCGAGGACGTGTACGAACCCTATCTGATGCAGATCGGCTTCTTAAACCGCACGCCGCGCGGCAGATGCGCCACCAAAAACGCCTATGACCACTTGGGACTTCCCTTCTCGGGAAAAACGGAGGAAAAATGAGCATGTTTTTATCCGACACCTGGAAGGACTACGAGCTCATCGACGCCTCCGAGGGAGAGCGCTTGGAGCGCTTCGGCGATTACATCTTCGTGCGCCCCGATCCCAAGGTTCTCTGGAAGAGCGAGAAGCGCGATCCGCGTTGGAGAAGCGCAGACGCCAAATACCGCCGTTCCGGCACGGGAGGCGGTCACTGGGAGACCAAAAACGTCCCCGACGAATGGGATATCAAGTGGCGTGACCTCGTCTTCACCATCCACCCGATGAACTTTAAGCACACGGGCATCTTCCCCGAGCAAGCCGCCAACTGGGACTTCATCATGCAGAAGATCCGTGCGGCAGGCCGCGAGGTGAAGCTCTTAAACCTCTTCGCCTACACCGGTGCCGCCACGGCCGCCGCCGCTGCGGCGGCGTCAAGCGCGC
>JAZRZY010000104.1:0-3448 GCA_045601605.1 Eubacteriales bacterium | reverse complement strand
CGGAAAGGAATGACCAGGCCCCCCAGCGGATGGGTGGGGGCGCTTTCCGTTTGTTTTAGGTGCGCGGTTTTCGCGGCGGATTGTTTTTCTGTGCGGTGCTTGGCGTAGGTCGCTTTGCGGGCACCTGCTTCGGAGGTGCGGTGCGCGGCTTTGCTTGCGCGGGACGCCGTTCGCATCCTTCGGCGGGACGCGGCACGGGGCGGCCTGCCGAGAGGGATGGGGCGCCGGCTCGATTTGCGGCGGCTCTCCTTGCGCGCTCCTGCTCGCGCTTTCGCTCTGCGGCTTGGCGTTTCAGGTGTTCCTCCCGCGCGGCTCTCAATTCCGAGGTGATCTCGGCCATGCGGCGGTTTCGCGCGGCGCTCTGGGCGCGGAAATATTCTTGTTGGCGCAGCTTTTCCTTCCAGAGGAGTTCTTTTTCCAGCTTGCGTCTTTCGCGGCGTTCCTTGGGAGTCAATCCGCTTTTCTTGCGCTGTTGGATGAACAGCAGGACGATGCACAACAGCAGGAAGAAGACGATGACTGCGGCGGTGATGATGAGGATCGTACGCACCACGGGCAAGCGCAAAAAATTCTCCACGGCGTCCAGCAGGGCAAGCGGCTCGCTTTTTGCCAGACTGCGTTGCGCCACAAGCTCCGTGCTTCCGATCAGCTGATCTTTGTAGTAGAGATCAACGGAGCCGTAGGACGTGCCTTCCACGATGGGGGCGGTGAGCTCTTCCTCGGTCAGAAAGACGCGCTGTGAGATGTCCGTGACGCTGTTAAAGCCCACGGGGAGCAAGGTGCTCACCGAGCTTCCCGCCACCAAAAGCACGTGATCCTGCGCGTCGGAGAGGCGCACGGGAACCTCGCGGATGACGTTGTCCTTTTCCAGTACGGTTGCGATCTCATAGGCTTTTTCGGCGTAGGTCAAAAGCTCTTTTGCATCCAAGAGTGCGCTGTTCTTTTTGTTTTCGTCCTTGTAGCCGCCGGAGACGAGCGCCAGATTGATGGCACCGTCCGTCTCGCGTACGGTGGCAAGGCAATAGCCGCTCTGCGGCGTGTAGCCGTGGTTGATGCCCATCGTGTCCTTCACGTAGTAGCCGAGGTCACTGCGGGAATTTAAGAGGAGGTTTGAATTTGTGACGACGCGCACTTTGTCATACTTGTTGGTGGCAGGCACCTCAAAGCGCAGAGCGGAGGAGGTCTGGATATAGTCGTTGATCTTATAGGCGTGTGCACAGATCTTGACCATATCGGAAAGTGAGGTCTGCGCCGCGCCGTTGTGCAGACCCGTCGGATTGCAAAAAACGGTGTTTTCACAGCCGAGCGAGGCGGCTTTGTCGTTCATCATCTGTACGAACTCCTGCACCGAGCCGCCCACCGCGCGGGCAAGCACCATGGCGGCGTCGTTGGAGGAGCCGATGACCATTGCGGAGAGGAGGGTGTCAAAATCCAGCGTCTCATCCACGACAAGTCCGAGTCCGTTGACGGAGAGATCGTCTTCGGCCGTCACCGTTATTTGGGGATTGGATCCGGTGTCGGCACGGTATTCGTAGCAGAGAACGGCAGTCATGATCTTAGCGAAGGACGCAGGATAAATGAGCGCGTCGGAATTTTGCTCGTATAGAACCTTGTCAAACTGCAAATTGTATAAAATGGCGTTGTTGCTCAGCGGTGTCGGAAGGGGATAGTTGGTTTCCTCCACCGTTGCAAACGCGGGCAGAGCGGTGCAAAACAGGCACAAAAGCGCAAGCGGAAAAGCCGCAACGCGTGCGGCAAAACGGCCTGTTTTACGTCTTTGGTTCATAAATACCTCAAAAGGGAATCGCAAAGCGGGTGACCGAGCAGGGCTTCGGCCTTGGATACGTCGCCTGCGCGGAGAAGTGCGCGGATGCGGCTGGAGGAGATGACGTCGCCGTCCTCATCCTTGATTTGGGGCAGAACGACGACCTCTGCTTTGCCCGAAAGCAGTGTCGCAAGCGTCCGGGCATCTGCCGCGCGCCCTTTGGCAAAGCGGTAGTTGTAGCCGCAGAGGACGGTGTGTGCCGAGAGGGTCTCACACAGGATCTTTTCGGCAAACGACTTTGCGTCAAGCTCGCGGAGCGTCTGAAACGAAAAGGTGAACAGCACCTTGATCCCAATCTCCTTGAAAAAGGCGGCCTTTTCCTCCTCCGTGCAGAGGGGCATGCCCTTGTTCGGCGGGGAAGTGAGGCAGAAGGCGGCAGGGATGAGTCCGTGCGCCTCGGCAAGGCGAACGGTCTCTTCGGCCAGGCGTCGGTGCGCGCGGTGAAATCCGTCGAAGTTGCCGAGCATCACGGCCGTGGGAAGGCCGAAGGGCTCAGTGGGGTTTGTAAGGATTTGCACGGCGTACCTCCGCAAGAAATTTACCAGAGACAGTTTACCACAATTCGACCGTTTGTGCAAGGGCTCTGTGCGGTCTCTTGCGGTTGACAAAAGATGTGCAAAGAACTATAATGGAAACACCGAAAATAAAGAGAGAGTGTACCGAAGGTACGCTCGGAAAAGAAGGGATTTTTTGTGAACATCATCATCGATTCCAGAGAAAACATCGCCCGCCGCGCGGCGGATCTTTACAGCGAAGTGCTGAAGGCGAAGCCCGATGCCGTCCTCGGCTTTGCCACCGGCTCCACCCCCTTGGATCTCTACGCGGAGCTCGTGCGCCGCACAGAGGCGGGAGAGCTTTCCTTCTCCGGCGTGACCACCTTCAATTTGGATGAGTACGTCGGTCTGGAGCCCACCCACGATCAGTCGTACCGCTATTTTATGGATGAGAACCTCTTCAAGCTCATCGATCTGAATGCGGATCGTGTCAACATCCCCTCCGGCATCACCGTCACCGAAGAGGATTGCGCGGCCTATGAGGAAAAGATCGCCAAGGCAGGCGGCATTGATATGCAGCTTCTCGGCATCGGCCACAACGGTCACATCGGCTTCAACGAGCCGAATACCCCCTTCGGTTCTCTGACGCATAAGGTCACCTTGACCGACTCCACCATCGAGGCAAACTCCCGCTTCTTCGCCTCCCGCGACGAAGTGCCGAAGGAAGCCGTCACGATGGGTATCCGCACCGTGATGAACGCCCGCCGCCTCGTGCTCATCGCCCTCGGCGAAGGCAAGGCGGATATCATCCGCAAGACCGTGTACGGCCCCGTCACCCCTGAGGTGCCCGCCAGCGTTCTGCAGTTGCATCCGGATGCTTACATTTTCGCAGACTTTGAGGCGGCGAAATATCTGTGAATCCCGCTGAAATCTACCGACGCTTCTGCTTGCTCGCCACCGAGGATGAGGACGTAGTTCGAGAACTTTCTGCCATCGAAGGCAAAGAAGAGGAGATCGCGCTTCGTTTTTCGGAAGAGCTGTCCTTCGGCACGGCGGGCCTGCGCGGCATCATCGGCGCAGGGACTGCCCGTATGAATATCTACACCGTCTCGCGCGCTACGCGCGTCGT
>JAZRZY010000103.1:0-4997 GCA_045601605.1 Eubacteriales bacterium | reverse complement strand
CGCAGGCACGCTGTGCCCTCTCGAAAACGCTTCGTCTCCCGCCGCAGGCGAAGGTTCACAAGGGTCACCGCTACCGCGCCCGTTTTACCGCGCGCACATCCTACTGCGACAAAAAGGCAAGTTAAAAAGCGCCAAGGAAATCCTTGGCGCTTTTTCATATGCGTTTACTCGTCAAAGCCGAAGACGGGCGCGTCTCCGCCGTCCTCCTCATCCTCGTCAATGATGGGGTTGTTGCGTCGGAAAAGCTCATCCTCGCTCGGAGTCCCGAAGATGCGTTCCACCTCGGGATGGCCCTGCGGGCGCGGGTTCGGCACGGACGCTGCAGGGGGAGGCGAGGAGACTTCCCGCTTCTGACGGGAGGGCGCTAAAATGTCTTCCTCCTCATCCAGATCGCGTGCCTGCATTCTCAGCTCCTCCCAAATGGGGATCGTCGGCGCGGCAGGCGGTACGTCAAGCTCAGGCAGATCCTCTTCGCTTGCGATCGGCGGAACTGCAAGCGGCTTGAGGGGCTCCTCTGCAGCTTCTTCCGCACGGGTCGGCACACGTGCCTCATCCGTCGCTTCTTTGAAAGGCTCCTCTGCCACGGGTCGTACGGGAATCGGCGCAGGGGCGGGCACGAACGCCGGCGCAGATGCGGCGGCGAAGGTCTGCTTTTTCAGTTTCTTCTTGCGACGGGCAGCCAGAATGGCAAGGATGATCACAAGAAGGAAAAGCAAAAGGCACACGGCGCCGAGCAAGACTACGCTCTGCATCCAGCGAAGACGCGTTTCTGCTTCTCTCGCCTCGGAGGCGGATAGGGCCGCTTCCATTTCTTCCATCGTTTTTCCGTCAGAGGACAGGGTGGGCTTGGCGCTTCGATAGAGCGTGAAGGTGCCCTCCTTTGCATCATAGGCATAGAAGGCTGCCTCACCGTCCACCGGCGTGGCATAAACGAGGGTGACGGACTCTTCCCCGTCCTCGGGACTGTTTTCCCAAGCGATGATCTCGTTGTCAAAGACGACGAGGGAGCTTTCCGAAAAGCCCTCGGGCACCTCAACCTTCTCACCGGGCGTCAGGAAAATAAAGCTTTGCGGCAAAGTCTCGACGCTGAGATACGGCAAAAAGCGTTCTCCCTCGGCATCGTAAAGAAACAGTTGTGCCTTGCCGAGTTCGCCTTCCTTCTCGCCCTCTTCAAACAAGACGGCAAGGACGGCGCTCTTTGCGGCGTTGGCGAACAAAAGCACGTTCTGTCCCTGATAGGTCCCCTCTGACGGCGCAAAGCCTGCGGGCAGTTTCTCCACCTCCGAGGGATCGCGGGCGAACACATACTTTTTGCCCGAGATCTCTGCCTTGGCACCGACGTAATCGGAATCCTTACGGGTGACCTTGACAACATAGGTGCGGGTGGAGGAATTCTCTGCGGTGACGGTGATGCGTACCTCATTCTCGCCGACGGCAAGATCGTCTGCTCCCGTCACGTACACGGACGCGGAGGCGTGCACGGTGGCGGTCGTAAAGGTAAGCTCATCTACGGAATACGGCACGCTTGCCGTGTAGGTGGTGGTATCCCGATCAAATGCAGGGCTTAAGACAACGCCCTCCGCAGACAGCGAGGAAAGGCGGTTTTCACCGGAGGCCGCGGGCTTCTCCACGATGGAGATCGTACGGGAGGCGTTGCTGACGGAGATGGACGAATAATCCTCTGCATACACCTCGCGGGTGATGGTGGAGACGCTTGCCTCACCGAGAGCGATGGTCTGGAAGGTGATGGTATAGCTCTTGGAAGAGACACCGCCGCTCGTGGGCTGATCCACAAAGTTCAACGTGCCGCCCGTGGTGGAATGGGCACCGGAAACGTACTTGAGACGGCTCGTATCGTACTGCACGCCGAAGGACCAAGTGGCCATGGGCTTGTCGGCGGAGTAGGTAACGGTGACGTAAACGTAATTTCCCACATAGACCGTGCGGGAAGAGAGGCCGATCGAGGCAGAACCGCTTGCCGCTGACACGAACGTGGGTGCAAGAAGCGGAAGCAAGATGCAAAAAATCAGCGAAACGAGAAACGCGCGCAAAAAAATGCTCTTTTTCATAATCCGTCAGCCTTTCTGCGAGATTTTGTAAATGCCGAGGTTGGCATCGCGTAATTTCAAAAGATCCAGAGAATCCGTCTTGGAATTCCCGTCCACGTCCGCCGCACGGCGAAGCACGGAATTAAAGCTCTTTTTCCCGAGCAGATAGTCGCGCAAATAGAGAAGATCGAGCGCTTCCACCTTTCCGTTGCCCGAGACGTCTCCGCGGATGATGACGTAGTAGCTTTCCGCTTCTTTTCCGTCGTAGAGGATCCGCACCTGTGTGCCCGTTCCGACCTTTTCGGAAGAAACGGAGAGCGTGGTGCCCTCGCCGAGCTTGAACTTGCTGCGAAGAGTCGCCTCCGACGTGCCCGGTGCGACGCCGTAGAGATAGCCGTTCTCCGCATCCGTCACAAGCGAGGTGGTGTAGCTTGCCTTGCCCGTCTCGTCTCCGCCGTCCGCACCCTCCTCGTCTTCACCCGCTTCGGGAACGTAGGTATCGACGGTGGGGATGGGCGAGGACTCCTCGGGCATCTCATCATAGACGGGAATGAGAAACTCGTGCGCCATGTTCAAAAGATCGCCCTCCTGCATCTCGCGGAAGATGAGGAGTGCCTCCGTCTCGGGATGGGCGAGGTTCTGCATATATTGGTGCCAGACGTTGGGGTTCTTTGCGTCCGGATTGACGTTGAATTTCTTAAGATACGGCGTCTGCTGACCCGCATCGATGTAACCGTTCTTCTGGAACTCGGCACCGCCGACAATCGCCTTATACGCCGTGTCCCAGCCTTTGCCGACGGCGTATTCCAGACCGTTGTGCTGGGGACTTCCGTCCGGAGTGCTTCCGATGCCGAAAAAATTATAATACCCCTTGTGTGCCTCTGCGTGCGTGCATCCCGCCTTTTTGCAGACGGAGCCGTCAAGATTGCCCTTCGAGAGAGCCGTGCCGCTCGTGCCGTTCTCCGAAAAAGAGGTGATGAGCAGATAAAAGGGACTGATGTTCGACTGCTTTGCGGCATCCAAAAACGCCTGTGCATAGCTGACGCTCTTGCCCGACGCATTGACGGTGGAAAGGTTTTCCATATAGGTGCCTTTTATCATATTCTCCACAGCCTCGAGAGTATGCAGAGTTTTATCATACCCCTGGGCAGAGAACATAAAGACATCGATCTCGTTTAAAAAATTACGCGGATCGAGAAAGTAGGCCACCGTCGCCTCAGAAGCACAGTACATCGTGCCGCCGTCGAGCTTGGTCGTCGCGGCATTGAGGCCGCCGACCACCTTGTCGGAACGATAGATGGAAGCGTAATCCTTGTGGATGAACGAGGGCGACGTGAGCGTGCCGTCCTCTTTTCGGATCTTGGCCTGCTCTGCCACGGCTGCAGACCAATCCTTCTTCGTATCAAGCGGAGTAAACACCCAATTCGGATGCGCCTCTTTCAGTGCGGCAAGATAGGGCCGATAGCTCTTCGGGAAGTCTTTGAACTCCTTGGTGGAATAATCAAACTTCGCACAGAGCGTCACGTATTTGCTATGTACGTAACCGAAATAAGTTTTCCCGTCCCCGCGATGCGTGTAGGAGACGCGGTACCATTTGGTGGAGCCGTTGACGCTCTGGCCCGTTTTGGAGCCGTACACGGGCAAGACCTGATGCTTTCCGAACTTGAAATCCGAGGAAATGAGCGGGGCGCTCTCCGTGGTGGCTGAGGTGCGAAAATAGATGTTGGCATTGGTGTAGCAATAACGCACCGCCTCGCCGTCTGCGGCGTTGACACCGAAGAAAGGCACCAGAAAAGAGACGAAAAGAAAAGACGCGAGCATCATCGAGACGCCGCGGGAAAACCAGCTTCGTTTCATCGATCTCTCCTCCTTTTTGACGGTATTTTTTCAAAATGTTACACTTGTTTTCATTATACAACAAACCGAATGCTCGGTCAAGAGAAAAGCGTTTGTAAAAACTTGCCTCTCTCCCGACGCAAAAGAGCGGTTCTCTCTTGCGTTTTCGCCCTCGGTATGCTATAATATTAAGTTGTTACGGAGGATCTGAAATGGAACAACTGATGCGACTGGATTTTCAGAAAACGCGCGGCGCGCGCTTTCTCTCCCACTTGGATATGGCGCGCCTGTTCGTGCGTGCTTTCCGTCGCGCCCAATTGCCCCTGAAATTCTCCGAGGGCTTCCACGCCCACCCGAAAGTGCGCTTCTCCCCACCCCTGTCCGTAGGCGTGGAGAGTCTGTGCGAATTCTGCACCTTCACCCTCATCGACGAGACGAGAACGCCAAGCGAGCTTCTCCGTCTCATCTCCGAAGGGATGGCAGACGGTTTCGTTCTAAACGCGCTGACACCCATTGAACAAAAGTGCGAATCTGCCCCTGCGGCGCGCTACGAGATCACCTTCCCCGTCGCAGAAGGCACTCTGCAGGCGGCGCTCACCGCCCCGATGTCGGTAGTAAAACGCACCAAATCGGGCGAAAAAGAGATCGATCTCTTCCCGCACCTCACCTTTGAAAAGGTAGAGGCAACACCCGACGGCACCGTCCTGACGCTTCTCGCCCCCGCCTCGGAGGCGCTGACCATCAACCCAAATCTCATCTGCACCGCCCTGCAAGCGAAAGAAGAGACCCTCATTCCGGCGCGCATTTTGAAAACTGCCGCCGTCACCTTTTGAAAGGAGCCCCTATGGCCGACAAGAAACAAGCGATCGAAAAGATCACCCCGATGGATGAAGACTTCGGTCAATGGTACACCGACATCGTCAAGCAAGCCAAGCTCTGTGACTACTCCAGCGTCAAAGGCTGTATGGTCATCTGCCCCTACGGCTACGCCATTTGGGAAAACATCCAAAAGCTGCTCGACGCCGAATTCAAAAAGACCGGCCACGAGAACGTTTATCTCCCCCTCTTCATCCCCGAAAGCCTCCTGAACAAAGAGAAGGATCACGTGGAGGG
>JAZRZY010000102.1:0-9481 GCA_045601605.1 Eubacteriales bacterium | reverse complement strand
TCTGTACACCGGCAGCGCTATGTTCATCTGCCGCTACAATAAGGATATGTTCCGCGACACGGCGGTGTTCAAGCCCACCATTATGGTGTTGGTTCCCGCGCTGGCGGAGATGGCGCTGAATCTGTCCCGTCAGTTCGGCCGCAATATGTGGGGCCCCGATCTCAAGACCATCATCTGCGGCGCCGCCCCCGTGGCGCCCTATCTGGTGCAGGAGTACCATAAGATCGGCGTTACCCTGCTGCCCGGCTACGGTCTGACCGAGTCCGCCAATCTGGTCAGCGGCAACCCTGAGGCACTGGCCAAGCCGGAGTCTGTGGGTCTGATCTACGACGGTATGGAGTACAAAGTGGTGGACGGTGAATTGTGGCTTAAGGGCATCAATATGATGGACGGCTACGTCACGCCCGAGGACAATGAGACGGCCTACGAGGACGGCTACTTCAAGACGGGCGATCTGGTGCGCCTCGACGAAGACGGCTTCCTTTACATCACGGGCCGACTCAAGGAGATCATCGTGCTTGCGAGCGGCGAAAACGTTTCCCCCGCAGAGCTTGAGGTGAAATTCTGTGCGCTGGACGCGGTGCAGGATTGCCTCGTGTACGACAGCTGTGAGAGCGGCAGTCAGCAGCTCGTTTTGGAGGTCTTGCCGCGTATGACGCGCGTCAAGGAGCTGGGCATCGAAGATCTCTACGCTTACCTGAAGGGAGAGGTGGATCGCATCAACGAGACGCTGCCCTCCTTTGAACGGATCAACAAACTCATCATCCGCGACACGGATTTCATCCGCACGCCCGCGATGAAGATTGCGAGGAACTTAAATGGCAATGTCAAGAAATGACCTGAAAGAAAAGCTGGCAGACGTCCTGAAACTGGCAATGCCGAACGCCGAGTTCGACGTCACCACCATGAGCGAAGAGTTGAGTCTCGTGGACGACCTCGGCCTTTCCTCCGTCGGCGTTCTGTACGTCGTCATCGCCATCGAGGAGTTTTTCAACATCCGTTTTGACAACGTGGGATTTGCGGATTTCAAAACGGTGGCAGACGTGCTTGATTACATTCAGGCAAAGCTTGAGCAATGAGGTGGGAGAAGCGAGACGGCGCGCGCGCAGAGATGATCCGCGTTTCACTCGGGAGCATTTTCCACTTCGGCATTTTCGTTTCCCCCGAGGAGGTCTGGCAGTTCGGGCTTGCGCCCACGGTGCGGCCGGATCTGCCGCAGGAGCAGATCGAGGTGCTTTCCTCGGATCTTGAGACCTTTTTGGCAGGCGGGGAGTGTGAGGTGGCTGTCTTTGAGCCGGAAGAGTGCGCCGCGCACCGCACGCCGGACGAGGTCGTCGCGTATGCCCGCAGCAAACGCGGCACGCGCGGATACCACATTCTTTACAACAACTGTGAGCATTTTGCAAACGAGTGCCTTTCGGGCGAGCGCAAGTGTGAGCAGGCAGACCGCGTACGCGCGCTGTTTCGCTCCCTTCCCGTGGTGGATCTGTACCTTACGCCCGTGCGCGAGGGAGAATCTGCCTACGAGGCGCGCTCAAAGCTTGTCGCTTACGCGCTGGAGCGCAGCTTCGGGCTCTCGGCGCGGGAGCTTTCCTTTACGGCGGAGGACGGGTGTTACGACTGCGGGCGTGCCAAGGTTGCCGCCGCAGAAGGACAGGGCGCCGTTGCCGTCGCCGTTTCCCGCGCAAGGGTCGGGCTTCGGCTGTGTGCAAAGGAGGAGGTCCATCGTTCCTCCGATGCCGCTTGGTGTGCGGAAAAAGAGATCGGGGGGCGCACCTTCGTTCTTTTCGTGGAGACCGAGACGCCCGAGCGCATCCGCGTCTTTGAGAACATAACGCTTTGAAACAAGTGAGGTTTTTGTGCCAAATTCCCGAATGAATCCCCCGCGCCGCCCCACGGGCAGGCGTTCCAAGAAGGCTCAGCTCGTTCTTGCCGCATCCTTGCTCGGTGTGAGCGTGGCGGCGATCGCGGGAACGGTTGCGATCTACGATTCGTTCTTTCACCGCTATGAGCGCCCCGATTACGCGCTCTATCCGGGGATGTACAGCTTTGCACGCTACGAGGGAAGCCTTTCCCGCCGCACGATGCGGCTTGCCTCGGGGGATGCTCAGCTTGCGGCGTATTATTATCCCGCCGAGGAGAGCCGTGCGCTGGTGGTTCTCGCACACGGAATGCACGCGGGCGCCGACGACTATCTGCCCTTGATCGAGGCGATGGTGCGCGGCGGCTACAGCGTGTTTGCTTACGACGCGACGGGCACCTATTCCTCCGGCGGAGAGGACACCGTCGGGATGTGCCAGCAGCTTGTGGATCTGGACGCGGTGCTCAACTACCTCGCCGTGGAGAAGCCCTATTCCGACATGAAAAAGGTGCTTGTGGGACACAGCTGGGGCGGCTATGCCGCAGGCTCCGTGCTTGCCCTGCACGACGAGATCCTCGCCTGCGTCTGCATCGCGCCGATGCGCGACGGCGCCACGGTGATGCTGGAGAAGAGCGAGCAGTACGTGGAAGGTTCCTCGCAGGCGGTCAAGCCGATCTTCGACGTGTACCAGAGCTTTCTGTTCGGCGATTACACGAAGTACAATGCCATCGTCGGCATCAATTCCACGGACATCCCCGTGCTCATCGCGCAGGGTGTGGATGATACCGTCATCACCCCCGACGGGCAATCCATCACGGCAAAGCTTTCCGAGATCGAAAATCCCAATGTGCGCGTCTATTACGGCAAGGGCCTGCAGGGCACGCACACGGGCATCTGGCACTCCGTGGAGGCAGAGACCTATGTGCGCGAGGTGCAGGACAAGCTGAAGCAATTGGAAAAGAAAAAGGGAGAGGCTTTGACCGATGAGGAAAAGGCCGCCTTTTTCGAGACGGTCAATCACCGCCTGTACAGCGAGGTCAACCGCGAACTTGTTGCCCATATGTTTGAGACCTTCGAGGCGGGCTTGCGCCGCTGAACGAAACAAAGAACCCTGCCCGAGGCGCACTCCGCAAGGAAGTGCGCCTCAACTAAGTTTGCCCTAACGGGCAAGTGAAGTTATCTTCGATAGTGAAGTTGTCCTTTGGACAGTGAAGTTTCGCTTAGCACGCGAAGTGGGCAAACTGAACTTCACTTGGGGGTAAGCCCATACTTCACTGCGAGTAAAACGAGCAACTTCACTTTTGCGTAAGCAAAAACTTCACATAACTAGCCGAAGAACTATATGGCTAATTCTTTCGGCAGGTATTGCCTTTCTCAAAGCATGTAACCCACTGTGACACTTTCACAACCTTTGTGCAAAGTGTCATTTGTTTTATGCGAATAAAAAACGAGAGAGACGTCTTCTTTACGAAGTGTCTCTCTCAGGCAGGGTTCTTTGTTGTTTATTCGGTGTAGAGGCGGTATCCTTCGCGGAGTGTTTCAAGCCTTTCGAGAAAGCCCTCGGGGGTGTGATAGACCATCTCAAAGAAGTGTGCCCCGTCGTGCAGACCGATGAGTTCAAAGTCGTTGGAGAACTCGGTGTTGCGGCGTCGGCGGTAGGCGGCACCGCTCGGGGCGGGGATGCAGAGAAGGACGCTCTCGGTGGGCAGGTCTCGGTCGGCGTAGGTGAAAAATTCCCAGGTCGGGTGCGGATACCACTTCCGCTGACTCGGCAGTCGGGAGACGCGCGCGCGTCGGGCGGAGATGGGAGCCGCCATCAGCTTGCCGCTCTTCAGGATCTCCAGATTCTCCTCGTCGAGGAAGCGCAGGAGATGGCTCCTTCGTTTTGCGCCGACGAGCTTGACCGCAAAGGCGCGCGTTTTGGTCACGATCGAGTACTCACAGGCGGCGTGACGGAAGTTTCCGAGAACGGAAAAAGGGCGGTGACGGTTGAAGCTGAAGCCCTTCTTGCGGCAGAGACGCTTGAGGCGCGAAACGAAGAGGATGCGTCGCACGGCGCGGGTGCAAAACGGCAGGCTCAACAGAAACAGGACCAAAAGGATCTGCACGAAGTACGACTCGTAAAATAAGGTGAAGAAAAAGTTGCGGATCGCGTGCCAGCCGGCAACGATGGAATCTTGGAAATTCATACGCTCCCCTTTAGTCGGCGTAGCCGAGGTATGCCCTCTGTTCGGGCGTGAGGGTGTCGATCGCAAGACCCCACGCGGCAAGGCGCAATCTTGCGACGCGCTCGTCGATCTCGCGGGGGACGCAGATGATCTTCTCGGTGATCTCGCCGTGCTTTTCCACCAGATATTTTGCGCTGAGTGCCTGAATGGCAAAGGACATATCCATGATCTCCGCCGGATGCCCGTCGCCTGCGGCGAGGTTGACGAGGCGCCCTTCTGCGAGCAGGAAGAGGGTGCGCCCGTTTTCGAGGCGGTAGCCCCAAATGTTGTTGCGGGCAAGGTAGGAGGAGACGGCAAGCTTCTTGAGCCCCGCGACGTCAACCTCGACGTCAAAGTGGCCGGCATTGGAGAGAATGGCGCCGTCCTTCATTTTCAGAAAGTGGGCGGGGGTGATGACGTCCGAGCAGCCCGTAACGGTGACGAAAAGATCGCCGAGGGCGGCGGCTTCGTCCATCGGCATCACGGAGAAGCCGTCCATCACCGCCTCCATGGCGCGCACGGCGTCCACTTCGGTGACGATGACGCGACCACCCAAGCCCTTGGCACGCATGGCGACACCCTTGCCGCACCAGCCGTAGCCGGCGACGACCACGGTCTTGGAGGCGACGATGAGGTTGGTGGTGCGGCAGATGCCGTCCCACACGCTTTGCCCCGTGCCGTAACGGTTGTCGAAAAGATGCTTGCAGTCGGGGTTGTTGACGAGCATCATCGGGAAGCGCAATTCGCCCTTGGCGGCCATTGCCTTCAGGCGCAGAATGCCCGTGGTGGTCTCCTCACAGCCGCCGATGACTCCTTCGATGAGGTGGGGGTATTCGGTGTGCATCAGATGCACGAGATCCCCGCCGTCGTCGATGATAAACTGCGGACCGATCTCAAGCACCGCGCGGCAGTGGTGCATATATTCCTCCTCCGTCGCGCCGTGGAGCGCGAAGACGTGCATTCCGCCCTGCACGAGCGCGGCGGCCACGTCGTCCTGCGTGGAGAGGGGATTGGAACCGGTGACGTACATCTCGGCACCGCCTGCGGCAAGCACGCGGCACAGATACGCGGTCTTCGCCTCCAGATGTACGGAGAGGGCAACGCGCAATCCGTCGAAGGGGCGCGCGGCGGAAAATTCCTCCTCCAGCGAGGAGAGAAGCGGCATGTTCTGCTTGACCCAAGCAATTTTCCGTTCCCCGCTCTCGGCGAGGGAAAGATCTCTGATTTCGTAGTTCATACAAGGCACCTTCCGTAAAATCGGTTTTGAAAACACGGGTTTGAAATTGATTATAGCATAACCTGCGTGCCTTTTCAAGAATTCGTGCGCTGCGGCGGGAACGGACACGCATTGTTTACAATTTTCTCTTGACCTTTCCCGCGCGCGGGCGTATAATGGCAAATGTTAACCGACAAACAGTTAGCCGACGAACAAAAGGAGTTTTTCCGTGGATCAAGCAACGAAACTTTCCCTGAAACTGGACAGGCTTCTGCTGCTGCATCACGCCGGTCTCCGCCGACAGATGCGGGACATCGGGCTTTGGCGCGGGCAGAAGCCGATCTTGGAATACGTGCTTACGCACGAGGGCTGTACGCAGGCGAATCTCGCCCGTGATCTGGGGCTCTCCGCCGCGACCGTCGCCGTTTCCACCAAGCGGCTTTCCCGCGCGGGGCTGCTCATCAAGCAGGCGCGCGAGGACAACCTTCGGTGCAACCGCCTGTTTGTGACCGAGTCGGGCAGGGAAAAGGTGACTACGGGAGCGGCACTTGCCGCCGAGCACAACCGCGCGCTCTTCTCTGCCTTGAGCGAGGAGGAACGGGAGACGTTTTCCGATCTGCTCGACCGTCTCATCTCGTCTCTCGGGGAAAAGGCCGAGGCACCCACCCCCTTGGAAAACTATATTTTGCGCAACAAGCTCTCAGAGGAGGCAAAGAAATAAAATGTTCAAGAAGCTTTTGCCGTACATCGGCAAATACAAAAAGGAGACCATCCTCACGCCCCTGATGGTGGCGGGAGAGGTCTTTATGGAGATCCTCATCCCGTTTATGATGGCGTGGATCATCGACGCCGGCATTAAGCGCGAAGACGAGGGTCATTTCCTCTTGATCTGGCTTCGAGATATGGGAATTGAGGAGCCGCACATTCCTTTTATCGTCATTCTCGGTGTCTGTATGATCGTGATGGCACTCATCTCGCTTTGGTTCGGTGCCCTCGGCGGGAAGTACGCCGCCGTTTCCGGAAGCGGCTTTGCCGCCAATCTGCGCGAGGCGGAGTTCCGCCGCGTGCAGGCGTTCTCATTTGCCAACGTGGATAAGTTTTCCACCGCCTCCCTCGTCACCCGTATGACGACGGACATTATGTTCACCCGTATGACCTTCACCACCTTTACGCGCTCGCTTGCGCGCAGCCCCCTGATGCTCATCGGAAGTACCATCATGGCCTTTACCATCAACCCGAAGCTTGCGCTGATCTTTTTGATCGCCGTGCCGGTGCTCGGAGGCATCATCTTCTTTATCTCCTCGCACTCGCATCCGCTCTTTGTAAAGATGTTCAAAAAGTACGACAAGATGAACGAAGGCGTGCAGGAAAACCTCATCGGCATCCGCGTCGTCAAGGCGTTCGTGCGCGGCGATTACGAAAAGGAACGCTTCACGGCCTCCAGCGAGGACGTGATGAACGCCGAGCGCCACGCCCAGCGCTTGATGGTGTTTATGTCGCCGGCGATGCAGCTTGCCATGTACGCCTGTATGATCGCCATTTCTTACTTCGGCGGAAACCTCATCGTGGCAGGAAATATGGAAACGGGTGAGCTGATGGCGTTCATCTCTTACATTAACCAGATTTTGATGAGTCTGATGATGATCTCTATGGCGTTCGTCACCTTCCTCATCAGCCGCGCGTCCATGGAGCGCATCGTGGAGGTGCTGGATGAACTCCCCGACATTTCCGACGGGAACGCCGACGAATCGCTCACCGTGCGCCACGGCGGGATCGTTTTCGACCACGTGGACTTTTCCTATTTCAAGGATCCGAAGAACCTGCACCTGGAGGGCGTCAGTCTGATGATCCAGCCGGGCAGTACCGTCGGCATCATCGGCGGCACGGGCAGCTCCAAATCCACGCTCGTCAACCTCATCCCCCGTCTGTATGACGTCACCGGCGGCCGTGTGCTCGTCGGCGGCAAGGACGTCCGTTCCTATAAGCTCAAGACTTTGCGCGAGAGTGTGGCAATGGTGCTGCAGAAGAACACCCTCTTCTCCGGCACGATCCGAGAGAATTTGCGCTGGGGCAACGAGGACGCCACCGACGAGGAGATCGAGGCGGCGTGCCGCATTGCCTGCGCCCACGAGTTCGTGTCAAGCTTCCCCGACGGGTATGACACGGATCTTTCGCAGGGCGGCGTTAACCTCTCGGGCGGCCAGAAGCAGCGCCTTTGCATTGCCCGCGCCCTGCTGAAGAAGCCCAAGATCCTCATTTTGGACGACTCCACCAGCGCCGTGGACGTGGCGACGGACGCCTCCATCCGCGAGGAGCTTGCCCGTCACCGCGGCGAGATGACGACGCTTATCATCGCACAGCGCATCTCGAGCGTGATGGATGCCGATCAGATCATCGTGCTCGACGACGGTAAGATCGATGCCGTCGGAACGCACGAACAGCTCTTGCGGGAGAACGCAATTTACCGCGAAGTGTACGAGACCCAGCTCAAGGGTCACGAAGAGGGAGGTGCAGACCGTGGCTGAAATGAAGTCTCAACCCGTGCCGAAGGGGCCGGGCGGCGGACGTCGCTCAAACGCGAAGCCGAAGAATCTCGGCCGCATCGTCGCGCGTCTTTTCGCGTACCTCGGGCCTTGGAAGTGGCTCCTTCTGCTCGTGGTGGTGCTGGTGCTCATCAGCTCTCTTGCGAACGTGTTCGGCACCTATATGCTTAAGAACATCTTTAACTCTCTGGAGGATCTCGTCGGTGCGGAAAACCCCGATTTGACTCCCTTCTTCACCACGCTTGCCACGATGGGCGTCATCTATGGCGTCGGCTTGCTTGCGACTTACGCCTTCAACCGCATTATGATCCATATCTCCACGGGCGTGATGCATCGCCTGCGCACGGATATGTTTGCACATATGCAGTCTTTGCCGCTCTCCTATTTTGATCGCCGCACCCACGGCGACATTATGAGCCATTACACCAACGACACGGATACCATGCGCGAGATGATCGCCCACGGTCTGCCGAACTTCATCTCCTCGCTCTCCACCGTCTGCGGCGTGTTCGTGATGATGTGCGTGCTGTCTTTGCCGTTGACCGCGCTCGTCCTTGTGATGCTTGCGGTGATGTTTTCCGTCCTCAAGATCGTCGGCGGCAAGAGCGCCAAGAGCTTTGCCGCACAGCAGAAGTGCATCGGCACGCTGACGGGCTACATTGAGGAAATGATCGACGGTCAGAAGGTCGTCAAGGCGTTCTGCCGTGAGGAAAAGGCGATCGAGGGCTTTGACGAGGTCAACGAGAATATGCGCGTCGTCTCCACGGCGGCAAACACCTACGCGAACATCCTGATGCCCATTATGGGAAACCTCGCCTACGTGCATTACGCTTTGACGGCGGCGGCGGGCGCGCTGTTCTTCCTGCTCGGATGGTTGCCCGACATCGGCACCATTGCCGCCTTCTTGCAGTACACCCGAAACTTCTCCAACCCCATCACGCAGATGTCCCAGCAGATGAACTCCGTTTTTGCCGCCCTTGCGGGCGCGGAGCGCGTCTTTGAGCTTCTCGACGAACAGGGCGAGGTGGACGACGGCTACGTGACGCTCGTCAACGCCCGTCTGGATGAAGAGGGAAATCTTGTCGAATGTGCCGAGCGCACGGGCATTTGGGCGTGGCGTCATCCGCACGAGGACGGAACGCTCACCTATACCCGTCTTTGCGGCGACGTGCGTTTTGAAAACGTGGACTTCTCCTACGTGCCCGAAAAGCAGGTGCTGAAAGACGTGAGTCTCTATGCCAAGCCCGGTCAGAAGATCGCCTTCGTCGGCTCCACGGGCGCCGGCAAAACGACCATCACCAACCTGATCAACCGCTTCTACGACGTGCCCGACGGCAAGATCCGCTACGACGGCATCAACATCAACAAGATCAAAAAGGCCGATCTGCGCCGCAGTCTCGGTATGGTGTTGCAGGATACGCACCTGTTCACCGGCACGGTGATGGACAACATCCGCTATGGCAAGCTGGATGCCACCGACGAGGAATGTATCGCCGCCGCCAAGCTGGCCTATGCCCATGATTTCATCATCCGTCTGCCCCAGGGCTATGATACAATTCTCTATTCTGACGGTGCGAATCTGTCCCAGGGTCAGCGACAGCTGCTGGCCATTGCCCGTGCGGCAGTTTCCGAAGCCCCGGTGCTGATTCTGGAC
>JAZRZY010000101.1:0-2479 GCA_045601605.1 Eubacteriales bacterium | reverse complement strand
CGATTGGCAGGCCGCGGCAAAGCTTGTGCAGAAGATCGCGCAGAACTTCCGCCTGCCGTACTACACCATGTCTCCCACCTACTCCGTCTGTAAGTCTCACGGCTACATCACCGGCGAGGTCTATACCTGCCCCGAATGCGGTGAAAAGACCGAGGTTTACAGCCGTATCACCGGCTACTACCGTCCCGTCCAGAACTGGAACGACGGCAAGAGCCAGGAGTTTAAGGAGAGAAAGCTCTACGACGTGGAGAACTCCGTGCTCCGTCACGAGGGCGTGATCGACGAGTGCGCCTGCGCCGCCGAGCCGAAGTTGTCCGAGACGGGCGCGAAGGAAGTCCTGCTCTTCACCACGAAGACCTGCCCGAACTGCAAGATGGCAAAGACCTTCCTCGATCAGGCCGGTGTGAAGTACACCGTCGTTGATGCGGAGGAGGATGTGGAAGCCACTCGCAAATTCGGCGTCAGTCAGGCACCGACGCTCATCGTCACCGACGGAACTGCGTTTGACCGTTACGCAAACGCTTCCGAGATCAAGAAATTTACCAAGGCGTAAAATCAAATGAAAGATATCCTGATCATAGGAGCGGGAATGGCGGGGCTTACCTCCGCCATTTACGCTGTTCGCGCGGGCAGAAGCGTGCTCGTGCTGGAGCGCGAGGGCATCGGCGGTCAGATCGCCACAAGCCCCAAGGTGGAGAATTATCCTGCCGCTGCGTCCATCTCGGGTGCGGAGCTTTCCGACCGTCTTTTTGAGCAGGCCTCAGGACTCGGTGCCGAGCTTGATTTCGGAGACGTGACAAGCCTTGAAAAGACCGAAAAGGGCTTCGTCGCGCACACCGAGGACGGCGATTTTGAAGCAAAGAGCGTGATCATCGCCTCCGGTGTGCATCACCGCAAACTCGGCGTTCCCCGAGAGGAGGAGCTTGCCGGACGCGGCGTATCTTACTGTGCTGTCTGTGACGGAGCCTTTTACAAAGGGAAACGGGTCGCTGTCGTCGGAGGCGGGAACACCGCTCTGTCTGCCGCCGTCTTTCTCGCCGGCATCTGTGCGGAGGTCACCCTCATTCACCGCCGTGACGAATTTCGCGCGGAGCGTTACCTCGTTGAGCAGGTCCGAAAGATCGAAAATCTCCGCATCGTTACCCCCGCCACCGTCGAGGCACTGCTCGGGGAAGAGCGCCTTTCCGGCCTGCGCCTGTCAAACGGCGAGGAACTTTCGCTGGAGGGGCTCTTCGTCTGCATCGGAAAGGTGCCGGACAATGCGGCGTTTTCCGCGCTCGTCGATCTGAGTGAGGACGGCTTTATCGATGCGGGTGAGGATTGCCGCACGCGCACCGAGGGCGTTTTCGTGGCGGGCGACTGCCGCAAAAAAGAGATCCGTCAGCTCACCACCGCCGCCGCGGACGGAAGCGTTGCGGCGCTTTCCGCCTGCGAGTATTTGAACCGCATTTCCTGATCGAAACGCCGCATTTTTGCGGCGTTTTGTCTTTTATAAACAGCGTAAGGAGAAAAAATGGCACGGAGATCCGGACAGAAAGGGAAGCTCATCGCCCTGCTTGAGATTTTGTGGAAGCACACGGATGAGGCACACCCCATGACCTTGGCGGAGATTGCCTCCTCCCTTGAAAACTACGGCATTTCCGCCGAGCGAAAGAGTCTGTACAGCGATCTTGAGATCCTTTCGGAATTCGGCTTTGAGGTGGTTCGCCTGCAGGGGAAGCGGCATGGGTATTATCTCGCGGAGCGCCCGTTCGAGCTTGTGGAGCTCAAGCTTTTGGTGGATGCGGTGCAGTCCTCGAAATTCATTACCGAAAAGAAGAGCAGGGAGCTGATCGCCAAGCTCTCGTCGCTTGCCAGCCGTCACGAGGGAAGCTCGCTCTCCCGTCAGGTTTACGTGGCAGACCGCGTCAAGACGATGAACGAGAGCATCTACTACGGCGTGGATGAGATCCATCGGGCGATCACACGGAATCGGAAGATCTCCTTTCAGTATTTCAGCTGGGATCTGAACAAGAACCGCGTTCTTCGGCGCGGGGGAGAGCGTTACGTGGAAAGCCCGTTTGCCCTGCTTTGGAACGACGAGAATTATTATCTGATCGCCTTTGATGATGCGCGGCAAAAGATTTTGCATTTTCGCGTGGATAAGATGCTGCACATCGAGCTTTCCGACGAGTGCCGCGAAGGGGAAGAGGAGTTTGCCAAGATCGATCTTTCTGCATATACACAGCGCGTGTTCGGAATGTTCGGCGGTGAGCAGGAGCACGTCACGCTGCGGCTTGACAAGTCGCTTATCGGCGTCATTCTCGACCGATTCGGACGCGACGTGCCGCTTCTGCGCGCAGGGGAGGACGCCTTTACCGTCACCGTGCCCGTCAGCGTCAGCCCTCAGTTTTTCGGTTGGCTTGCTTCGCTCGGAGCAGAGGCAACGCTCGTCTCGCCTGCACACGTCAAACAGGACTACGTTCGGTATCTTGCCGAT
>JAZRZY010000100.1:0-1673 GCA_045601605.1 Eubacteriales bacterium | reverse complement strand
TTGGGCTTTGTCGCACCGGCGCGTGAGGAAAGCGAGGAGGATGAGAAGATCAACGCCCTTGTCGCTGAACGCACCGAGGCAAAGAAGGCAAAGAATTATGCCCGCGCCGACGAGATCCGCACCCTCTTAAACGAGATGGGCGTCGTCTTGGAGGACACCGCACAGGGCACGAAGTGGCACCGCGCCTGAGGGGGGAAGTATGAAACAGTTACCCGTCAAACGCTTGCATCGGGATGCGGTCCTGCCCGCTTATATGAGTGATGGCGCCGCCGCCATGGACGTTTGTGCCTGTCTTGAGGAGGACGTGACGATCTTGCCCGGTGAGCGCGTGCTGATCCCTACGGGCTTTGCCATCGCCGCAGAGAGGGGAACGGTTGCCCTGCTGTTTGCCCGAAGCGGTCTCGCCTATAAATCCGGCATCAGCCTTGCAAACTCCGTCGGCGTCATCGATTCCGATTACCGCGGCGAAGTGAAGGTTGCACTGATCAACCGTTCCGCAGATCCCTTCGTCGTCTCCCACGGTATGCGCATCGCCCAGCTTGCCATTCTGCCTTTTCTCACCTGTCCCCCCGTTGAAGTGGAGGATTTGGACGAGACGGCTCGTTCTGCCGGCGGCTTCGGCTCCACGGGGGTCTGATGCGCCTCGTTTTGGCATCCAACAGCCCTCGGAGAAAGTCTCTCTTGGAGGAGATGGGGCTGGAATTTACCGTCCTCGGAGCGGATGTGGACGAGACGGTCTCGTCCGAACTGTCTCCCGATGAGCTGGTGCAGACCTTGGCGACCCGCAAGGCACGCGCCGTCGCCGAAACCCTTGAGGACGATGCGATCGTGCTCGGTGCGGATACTGTCGTCAGCTTCGGCGGCGAGATCTTCGGGAAGCCGCGCGATCGCGCCGATGCATCCCGGATGCTCTCCACGCTCTCCGGCACCACCCACGAGGTCTATACGGGCGTTTGTCTGTTTCAAGGCAAAAAGAGCCTGTCTGCGGCCGTCTGTACCAAGGTTACCTTTGCGCCTGTTTCCGAGCGTGAGATCGAGACCTATCTGGATCTTTTCGATCCCTTGGATAAGGCGGGTGCCTATGGCATTCAGGATGCGGGCGGTCTCTTCGTATCCCGCATCGACGGTGACTTTTACAACGTCATCGGACTGCCGCTCTCCATGGTCAACCGATTGCTGAAAACCGCGTTTTCCTGCGATCTGTTTACATTTGCCAAGCAAGAAGAAAGGAAGTAAGAAACAATATGATACCTCACGGCAAGGACTTAAAGATTTTTACCGCAAATTCCCACCCGCGTCTTGCGGCCTCCATCGCAAAGAACCTCGGCCTCTCGTTGGGCGCCTCCACCGTCGGCACGTTTTCGGACGGTGAGATCTCCGTCTCCATGCACGAGACCGTGCGCGGAAGCGACGTGTTCGTCATCCAGTCTACCTGCGCTCCCGTCAACAACAATTTGATGGAGCTGCTCATTATGATCGACGCGCTCAAGCGCGCTTCCGCGGGTCGTATTACCGCCGTGATTCCGTATTTCGGCTATGCCCGTCAGGATCGTAAGGCAAAGGCCCGCGATCCGATCTCGGCAAAGCTCGTGGCCGACCTCATCGCCAAGGCAGGTGCACACCGCGTGCTTACCATGGACCTGCACGCCCCCCAGATCCAGGGCTTCTTTGAC
>JAZRZY010000099.1:0-26162 GCA_045601605.1 Eubacteriales bacterium | reverse complement strand
TCTCCAGTTTCCCGAGATGCATCACTATGTTGATTACAATATAAAGCATATTGAATTAGATTAAGAGGAGTTGAGTAAAACTATGTCAGAAAAACATTATATATCGGAAAATGCTCAACTCATGGCTGAGTGGAACTGGGAAAGAAATTCAAATTTTGATCCATCGCAATTAACCATTGGCAGCGGAAAGAAAGTATGGTGGAAATGTGGTAAAGGTCACGAATGGCAGGCGGCTTGTTACAGTCGCATTGCTGGGAATCAATGTCCTATTTGCTCTGGAAGAAAAGTGCTTGTCGGATATAACGATTTATCTACACTTGCGCCTGAAATCGCTTTGCAATGGCATCCCTCAAAAAACAGCGATTGTACCCCTAAAGACGTTACTATAAATAGTCATCGCAAAGTATGGTGGCTTGGTCCCTGCGGACATGAATGGCAAGCGAGCATAGCGGATAGAAATAATGGGCGCGGATGTCCATATTGTTCGAACAAAAAAGTTTTAAAAGGTTATAATGATTTGCAAACGGTTAATCCCACTTTAGCTAGGGAGTGGAATTATGAAAAGAATAATGGATTAACTCCTGAGGAGGTAATTCCCGGTAGTGGACAAAGCGTCTGGTGGAAATGTCAAAGCGGTCACGAGTGGCAAGCGGTAATAGGTAGCAGAAATAGCGGACGCGGATGCCCATATTGCTCAGGAAGATACACCATTAAAGGCGAAAACGATCTGCAGACGGTTAATCCCACTTTAGCAAAAGAGTGGAATATTGAAAAAAACACTGGATTAACACCAATGGATGTGATGCCCAACAGTGATAAAAAAGTATGGTGGAAATGTCAAAAAGGTCACGAGTGGCAAGCAACAATAAATAATAGAAATAGCGGTATTGGATGTCCATATTGCTCGGGCCGATATGCTATTAAGGGTGAAAACGATTTACAAACGCTTAATCCGGCTATAGCAACAGAATGGCATTATGAAAAAAATGATGGATTAACACCTGCAGATGTAATGCCTAATAGTGATAAGAAAGTATGGTGGAAATGCAGAAAAGGTCACGAGTGGCAAGCAATAATAGGTAGTAGGACCAGAGGTAACGGATGCCCTATTTGTAGTTCGGAGAAAAACACTTCTTTTCCCGAATATGCACTGGTTTATTATCTAAAAAAATATGGTTTAGAAGTAATACATTCATACAGAGAACAAGGTTATGAATTGGATGTATATATCCCCATCCTAAGAATAGCCATTGAATATGATGGATATCTTTGGCACAAAGATAAAACACAACAAGACTTAGCGAAAAATTACAAGTGTGCAATGGATGGAATCAAGTTATACAGAATAAGAGAGGGTTTGGCACCGTTAAACGAAAGTTCTACAGACTTTGTTGTGCAAAGAAACCAAGAGGATCTCTCAAAAATACTTAAACTTCTTTTAAGCGAAATTACTGGAACAATCGTAGATGTAGACCTAAAAAGAGATAGTATTGCCATAGAAAATTTGCGGGAATATACAGAAAAAGAAACGTCTCTATTGTTTTCTAATCCAGAAATAGCGAAAGAGTGGAATTATGAAAAGAACGGCAATTTAAAACCGGAGCATTTTGCGGCAAATAGCCATAAAAAGGTATGGTGGAAGTGCCCCAAAGGGCATGAATGGCAATCGACGATAAAAGACAGGAACAGCGGAAACGGGTGCCCATTTTGCGCAAGTAAAATGGTTTTAAAAGGATATAACGATTTGCAAACGGTTAATCCGACCTTGGCAAAAGAATGGAATTATGAAAGGAATAACGGACTAACCCCAGTGAACGTAACACCTGGTAGTAATAAAAAAATATGGTGGAAGTGTAACAATGGGCATGAATGGCATGCGTCGATAGCGAAAAGAAACGGCGGACGCGGATGTCCGTATTGCGCAGGCAAAAAAGTTTTAAAAGGCTATAATGATCTGCAAACGATTAATCCAACTTTAGCAAATGAATGGAATCATGAGAAAAATAACGGATTAACCCCTGCGGAGGTGACACCTAATAGCCATTTAAAAGCATGGTGGAAGTGCAGTAAAGGACATGAGTGGCAAGCAGTGGTAAGCAATAGACATAAAGGGAATGGTTGTCCATATTGTGCAGGTCAAAGAGTTTTAAAAGGCAATAATGATTTACAAACAGTTAATCCAATACTATCAAAAGAATGGAACCATGAGAAAAACAACGGACTAACACCTGTAGATGTATCGCCCAATAGCAACAAGAAAGTATGGTGGAAGTGCAGTAAAGGACACGAATGGCAAGCAATAATACAAGGCAGAAATAAGGGTACTGGTTGCCCTTATTGTTCAGGTCGATATGCGATTAAAGGTGTAAATGATCTACAAACAGTTAATCCAACATTAGCCAATGAATGGAATTATGAAAAAAACAACGGATTAACGCCTGAGGATGTAATGCCTAACAGTGATAAAAAAGTATGGTGGAAATGTAAAAATGGTCATGAATGGCAAGCGATGATAGGCAATAGGCACAGAGGGAACGGTTGCCCTATTTGCAGGTCAAAAAGTTCTAAAAAACAATAACAATTAACTACACTATTGCTCAAGATACGTTTGATAATTTAAGTTCGTGCGCAAGAAAATCGGGAGAAGGATAAGTTTAATATGTGAGAGTTCGAATTCATGCGCCAAAACGGCAAAAATATCTTTTTTGTAGCCCTTACCCAAAAAAGAAGTAACTTTTGTCTACCAAAAGTTACTTCTTTTTTATCCAAGCCGCAGGCTTGGCATATCATCACCGCGCGAAGTGCGGTGTATATCATCAACAACGGCAATGCCGTTGTTGTATATTATCACGCGTCAGCGTGTATACGTCAAAAATACTCATATTTATCCCTCGTTTATTATTTTTAACCTTGCAAATTATAACATTAAAATGGTTAAGGGACGGATAAGAAAAAAGTCATCGAGTTTTGCAACCCGATGATTTTCATTGTATCAAATTCCGTAAACAAGCCATATGTAGATATACGCAGGAACAATTGCGGCAAGTGTGAAAGGAATACCAATACGGAAGAAGTCTTTGTTCTTTACTTCATAACCGTTCCTTCTTAGAATGCCAATTCCCGTGATGTTAGCAGAAGCACCGATGGGAGTGCAGTTGCCACCCAAGGTTGCACCGGATAACAAGCCGAAATAAAGAGGGGTGGGATCTATGCCAAGCGAGCTTGATATTCCTGCAATAACAGGGATCATGGTTGCAACGTAAGGAATATTATCAATAAAGGCAGAAATCAAAACCGATGCCCACACGATAACGGTGTAAAGAAGGAAGATGTTGTTGCCACCGATTTCTGCAAAGAAGGTTGCAACTTTGTCGATAACACCTTGTTCTGCTATACCGCCAATCATCAAGAAAAGCCCTAAGAGTATAAAGATGGTTTCAAAATCAATGCCTTTTAATACCGGAACAATGGATTTAAGGTTTCGTTCTTTTACGGCCTTGTATGTAATTCCAACCACAAGTAATGCACAGCAGATAAGACCATTTGTGATGTCAGGTTTGTTGGGAATAAGAGAAGCCAGAATCAAAAGAACTAACGCAGATACCAAAAGCACCGTGGGAACATAATCTGTTATCTTAGTTTTCTCGTTAAAGCCTTCAATTTTGCCGTTTTCTTTTCGGAAGATAAACATAAGAATAAATGCCGAAAGCACAGCGCCTAATTCAACAGCAAAGAATATGCTGGGTTTTCCTTGATACCAAAAGAACTCAAGGAAGCTCAAATCAAGTGCCGAACCAAGCATTATGGCCGTTGTATCACCAATGAGAGTTGCGGCACCTTGCAGGTTAGATGATACCGCAATGGCGATAATGAACGGAACCGGATTCGTATTTAACTTTTTACATATCGCAAGAGCAATTGGAGCAATCATCAATACAGTGGCTACGTTATCCACAAATGCGGAGATAATACCGGCAAACAATGCCAAAGAAACGGCTGCCCACTTAACGGTGGGAACCCTTTCCATAATCATATCAGCAAGAAGCACCGGCATTTTGCTTTCAATGAACAACGCTACAAGTCCCATTGTTCCTATTATCATAAGTAAGACATTGAAATCGATCGATGCCGCCATCTTATCGAGAGGCAACAAACCGGTCACAATAAATAGCAATCCCGAACCCATTGCAATGAATTTACGATATTTTGAGAATACAAGCATTAAAACATAGGTTACTAAGAAAATACAAATGGCAGGTATCAATGTAAAAACTCCTTTATATTCAATTATTATTCTTGTTCACACATACGGTAGCCAACACCGAGTTCATTTTCAATATAATTTCTTTTGCCCGGACGTTCTCCGAATTTTTTGCGGATGTTGGCCATATTTACCTGAAGCTTTTTACGGCTATTCAGGTCGTCGTATCCCCAAATTCCTCGTATCATTGCCGTATAGGTCATCATTTTTCCGGAGTGTTCGGATAAGAGGGCGATAATATTATATTCCGTTTGGGTTAACTTAATTTCTTCGCCATCAATAAAGACCTGACGTGCATCATAGTCAGCGAATCCTTTACAGCTCTTAAAAATTTACACATAGGTTCAACTCCTTATCTTATAATTATATCACAAACCGGTTAAGAGGTGGATAAGATTTAAAATGTTTTTCGAATCGTAAATATAGGTACTGCATGCATCCTTTTTATGACAGTTCAAATCCATATGCAAAACTTTTTTCGGGCGAGTTTGTTGGATGGGGATAAGGGAAATTTGATATTTGGGGTTGAGGCGGTTTCGCTCTTATTGTATAATGAAATCGGAGGTGCTGTTATGAGGAGGTCGTCTGTACGGCAGACAATTTACCCCTCGTGGGAGCATTGACCTACACGTGCGTTGCCGCACTTGCAATCGGATTTGGGAGGAATGCAATTTATGGGTACCAACATTTCAAAGCAAAAGCGTGATGACCTGATTGCAAAAATCGGGCAGATTCGCACTTTTATATCTGCTGCCCCGCAGGACGAAAACACGGGCAATCTGCTGACCTATCTTTCTGACCTTGAGAAAGATGTGCGCGGCAAAAAGTACGGGCTTATCTTTGAGGAACACCGCGAAGAAATTGACGAGGTGCTTGATACCCACACTCCCGTATTGAGTGAAGATAGCAACCTTTTCATTGACAATGGCGGCAACGTGAATTTTCTTATTGAGGGTGATAATCTCTCCTCGCTGAAATTATTAGAGAGAACGCATAAAGGAAAAATTGACCTTATCTATATTGATCCACCCTATAATACGGGCAACCAAGATTTCATATACGATGATTGCTATATTGATACTGAAGATGGTTTTAGACATTCTAAATGGATTAGCTTTATGACAAAGCGCCTTTCTATCGCTCGTTCTCTGTTGACGGAAAAAGGCGTTATATTCATACAGATAAGTGATATTGAATTAGCCCAACTGCGTCTTCTGTGTGATGCAATTTTTGGTGAAGAAAATTTCATCAATATTATTAGCGTCAATATGAAAAATATTGCAGGAGCTTCCGGCGGTGGTGAGGATAAGCGGTTAAAGAAAAATTGCGAATATGTTCTGATTTACGCAAAGCATTATGATATGATGCCAATTTTTAATGGTGCCTATGTCTATACGGAGCTTTCCGAACTCATACAAAAGTACATTGCAGATGGCGTTAGTTGGAAATATACCTCCGTCCTTTATGATGAGGGTGAAAAAGAATATGTCGGTAGCACCGTTGATGGTGATGGTAACGATATTAAAGTTTACAAACGCAGGAATGTTGTTATCAAGTCTATCAAGCAAGCTGCAAAAGATGATGGCATTTCCGAAAAAGAAGCATATAAAAAATATGGGCTGAAAGTCTTTCAAACAACCAATGCTCAATCTTCAATACGTACCCGTGTAATGAATTTTCGAAAAGAGAATGACATATTAGATGATGTTATTTCAATCGAATATGTTCCTAAAACAGGTAAAAACAAGGGTTGTGTATATGAACAATTTTACAAAGGAGACAAATGCAGGCTCTTTGTATGGCTTAAAGATACAAGCGAAGTAATTGACGGAGAACTTTATAAAAAAGATTTGCAAGGTACATATTGGGATTTTAATGGCGCAATGAAAAATTTGACCAAAGAGGGCAATGTGGAGTTTGGCAATGGCAAAAAACCCATAGATTTTCTTAAAAGAATTATTTCTCTCTATCCCGCTGATGATATAACTGTGCTTGATTTTTTTGCCGGTTCGGGTTCGACGGGACACGCTGTAATATCTCAAAACATTGAAGATGGCGGCAACAGGCAGTTTATTTTATGCACGAATAACCAAAATAACATTTGCAGAGAGAAAACGTATCGAAGGCTCTTAAATGTGATCCGTGGATATACAACCGAAAATGGCAAGGTTTTTGAGGCAACGCCCGCAAGCCTTAAATATTACAAGGTTGACTATATCCCGATCTCTGAACGCCTTTACTATGAATACGCCGACGAGCTGCTTGCTCATATCCGTGAATTGGTGGAGCTTGAAAACGGCGTGAATTTCACGGGCAATACGGAAATTGCTATTGTGCTGACAGATGAAGAACTCGCCGCCTTTACTGCGGACAAAGAGAAATTGTCAAAATGCCGCAAACTCTATATGGGACACGACCTCCTACCCGATGACGAGCAGGAAACCGCCCTTACTGAATACGGCATCGAAAAAAATATCATTCCCGATTATTACTATCGAGAATTACAGGAGGGATGAGAATGGACGAGTTTGTAAAAACATTATTGATCGCGTGTATTCCTGCGCTGATAACAGGTATTATTTCATATTTGGTTGCACACAGAAATTCGTCGGCTCAAATTAAGGTCGTAAAAGAACAAAACAAACACGATTTAGAGCGGCTTATGGAACAGCATAAAATTGATATTGAAGCACTAAAAGAAAAATATCGGTTGGAGGCTGAAGAAAAGGAAAAAGACCAAACAAGAAAGTTGGAATTAATGCAGAAAGAGTATGAATATAAACTCAAGCAGCAAGAAAAAGAGGCGGAAAACAACGCCAAGTTTGGTGCAATAAAAGATGTTTTCGGTGGATTGGTTGGAGGTATGATTTCTTCTGCTATGAATACTCCAGAACTGCAAAAGCAGATGTCAGATTCATTTTCCGAGGCATTCAAGAAAAAGGATGGTGAGCAATAATGGAACTTAAATTGTTTCAAAAAACCGCTGTAAAGCGTTTGTTTGAGGCTATGGATACCTCTGCCCAGGATATCATCTTAAAAAGCCCCACGGGCAGCGGAAAGACCATAATTCTTACCTGCTTTATGCACCAATACACGCAGAGCTATCCGAAAACCGTATTTGTGTGGCTCACCCCCGGCAAGGGCAGCCTTGAAGAACAGAGCAAGGCGAAAATGGACAAGTATATCCACGCCGCCCAAACAAAGCTGCTTGCCGACGTGATGACGGCGGGGTTTGAGGAAAATGATTGCTGTTTCATAAATTGGGAGAAGCTGACCAAGAAAGGCAACAACGCGCTGAAAGACGGTGAGCGCACCAATTTCATTGAGCATATCGAACACGCCCTAAACGACGGCATACGCTTTGTGGTTATCGTTGACGAGAGCCATCAGAATAATACGGTCAAGGCTGACGAGATTATTCAGTATTTCCACACGGATAAAATTATCCGTTGCTCCGCTACGCCAAAAGGCATTAAGAACGCAGAAATTATTGAGGTCGAGGAAGAAGATGTTATTTCCGAAAGTCTGATAAAGAAAATGCTTATTATCAATGAGGATTTTCCGCAGGCCATCGAAACCACAGACCAAAACGCATATTTGCTTGAAAAGGCACTTACCAAGCAACGTGCGCTCCGTTCTGCCTTTTTGTCGGCGGGTAGAGATATTAACCCGCTGATCGTGGTGCAGATACCGAACAAGTCCGAAAAAACGCAAGATGATATTGAGCGTTATTTTGATACGCAGGGTATCACCTATGAAAATCAGCAGTTGGCGGTTTGGCTTTCTGATATGCACGAAAACCTTGAGGGCATTGACGCGCCAAACGCCAAGTCCGTTGCTGTTATTATCAAACAGGCAGTTGCTACGGGATGGGATTGTCCGAGAGCCTATATTTTGGTGAAGCTCCGCGACAATATGGACGAAACCTTTGAGATACAGACCATCGGACGTATTCGCCGTATGCCCGAAGCTGTGCATTACGGCAGCGATCTGCTTGATAGTTGCTATCTCTATACCTTTGACGAGAAGTTTACGCAGGGCGTAAAAATGAGCTTGGGCAAGGGTGCGTTGGAGGCTGCTACTCTGTTCCTTAAAAACGAATACAAAGAAATTACGCTGACAAGCGAACAGCGGACGATGGTTACAAATACTCGTAATCCGCAGACAGCGCTACTCGCCGTTGTCAAATATTTTGAGAAAGAGTTTAAGACGGGCGGCAATAAAGCGGAAAATATGACGCGCTTGCAGACGGCGGGATTTGTGTTCTCGGACGGCATTTTGCATCATACATATTCGGGCGAAACGCCTACCCTTGATTTCAATGCCGGTGATATGAATACCGTCACCATCGAAGAAAAGCTGAATACCCACCAACACGGTCATATGTACCATAACCGCATTGGTAAAATCGGTATGGAAATTGGTATGGAATATAACTATATGAATACCATTATCCGTAAGCTGTTCGACAAGAATTTCAAGTATGCCCGTAAAATCCTTTCTCTTGAACCGAGAGAGGTTTACACCTTTGTTATCAATAACGCTGACCGCTTGAAGCATATCGTGCGTGAGGCTATGGCGGCAGAATTGGCGCAGCTTCAGTTGGATATTAAGACGGTATCCAAAATGCAGTTCCGTATTCCGCAAAGCTGCCTGTTTACTTATGACGGATCTGCGAAAACGCAGTTGGAAATGAAAAAGAATGTGTATCGCGGCTATCTTTCCTCTGCCGAGGTGCGTTCTTCTTCCGAGCGCAAGTTTGAAAAATACTGCGAACACGCCGATAGCGTTGATTGGGTTTATAAAAATGGTGATAAGGGCAACGAATACCTTTCCATCGTATATGTCGATAACTCTGAAAAACAGAAGAATTTTTACCCCGACTACATCATTTCCGTTCGCGGTCAAATTTGGATTGTCGAAACCAAGGGCGGTTTTGACCGTTCCGGCAATAGCCAAGATATAGATATTTTCACGCCAAAGAAATTTAAGGTGCTGAAAGACTACCTTGAACGCTATGAGCTGAACGGCGGTATTGTCCGCTACGATGACAAGAGCGAGGAATTGTGTATCTGTATGGATACCTATTCCGATGACATCAGTAGCGACAGTTGGAAATTGTTGAGCGAGGTTTTGGACTAAAACAAAAAACCCCCTATAAGGAATATTGGTTGCACTTGTCAAGTAAAAGTAGACACAGAAAAGTGCCTACTTTTAGTTTACTGATGCATCCTCTTTTTTGAGGGCGGGGGTTTTTGAGGGGGAGGTTATTCGCCGAAGCGAGTGGGGTGATTTTTGGGGGCGTTGAAATGGTCGGCGGGTGAAGGCGAGGAGAGGTTTGCATACATGGTGGCGGCTTTGGTCGTACCGAAGTCCCGATTGGAGCCGCTGTTTTGCACCTTTTCGAATGCTTCCCTGAACAGAGTGTTGTGTGCTTCCTCCCGATTCAAAAGGAAGTCGATGGTTTCACGCACCTTCTTGTCACATATCTGCCGATACAGATATTCATACACGACCTTGGCACGCTGTTCCGAGGCGATATTCGACAGCAGATCTGCACACAAATCGCCTGTGACGGTGACGTAATCGCCCGTCCAGGAATAGCCGGAAGCGTTCACGAGCCCCGGATTCAGCCCCAAGAGGACGTGTGTTTGGATCTCTCCGCACGGAACGCTCTCGGCATCCACGTCGTGGCCGTTCAGCAGCGTGATGGTCTTCCCAATCATCTCCATGTGGGAAAGTTCCTCCGCCGCTATGTCCAAAAAGAGATCGTGGATCTCGGGATCCCGGATGCGGAAACTCTGCGACATATACTGCAATGCCGCTTTCAGCTCGCCGTTGCCGCCACCGAGCTGCTCCTGCAACAGAGCCGCATACTGCGGATTGGGGCGTTCCACCGCTACGGGATGGAACAATTTCTTTTCATGTTTGAACATAGAACCTCCTTGATTTTTGATGGTTCCCCTTCCCCCCCGTTTGCACGGGCAAATCAGGTCGTCGGAAGATAGCGGGTGATCGTCACCCACATCAGCAACAGCAGCGTCACGAGCGGAAACAGCATGACGCACGCCTGCCCCCTTTTCTTCCTGCGAAACGACTGCACCACATACGCCGTTCCATATAAAAGTGTCAGCGCACTCAACAGCATCAGATACCACATACGCCCTCCTACGATACGGGAAGATTGCCGCTCAGCCGCACGGAGACCGAAAACGATACAGGAAGGGTGCGGTAGACGGCCTTCCAGTCGAACGATTCCCATGCCTCGGTGGAATCGAACGAGCGCACCGCTTCCCTGCCGAAGCACATGGCATCGGAGTTTGCCTCCTGCAAGGACGCTAAAACGCGCGACAGTTCCGTCTTCAACCATTCCTCCAGATACGCTTTCGTTGCCGTTCGCTCCTCCAGCGCCACATATTCCGGCTGTTCGATGTCCGCTTCCAAATACAATTCGACCGAAACGTGTTCCATGGAAAAGGTGATCTTAGGGGCTTTCAACCGATATAAATATACGGTGAGGATCGTGCCGTCCTCGTTCGGCAACAGAACCCTGCCGCGCTCGAACCGATCGTTCACCATCTGCACAAGCATGGTGTGCTGCCCGTCCAACACGCCAACCATTTCCGTATCGTCAAACACCGCCGCTCCTAAGATGGAGGTCTTTAAGATGGACTCCGTCAGCACATTGCCGCCCAGGTACGGATAGGAATTGCCACCCGTAAGGTCCTCCCGAACAGAATAGGACGCCGTGCCGCAATAGGCAAGCAAGGCATCCCCCGTCTTGCTTTCAAACTGCTCCATCATTTCACTAAAGCTCACGTCCACCGTGATGCCGGATCGCTCCGCCAACACGCCGATGTTGTGCTTCAGTTTGGATAGCGACGGATCGGAATCGGAGAGAATCCCGTTTAACACCTCCGTCACCGAATCAGGCGTGACGAGTACCCGAAGATTCAGCCACAAATCCAATTTGCCGAGCGCAAAGTCGGAAAAGGAGAGGAAGCGTCCGTCCTGCATCAATTTCTCCTGCACGACAATGGAGGACACTCTCGAAAAATTCAAGCGGCTGGGCAAACCTGCATTGACGGTTTCCATCGCTTCAAACAGCGTTCTTGCCTCTGCCGTCACCGTCTTTTGCGAAATCGAGGAGCTATCCGCACCGCTTCCGTTCGGCATTGCCACTAAGAAAGTGACCTTATAAGGGAGGTTCTCCCCCTCCTCCACGCCAATATAGAGCGCATAGGCATAATCGCCGATGGACAGCGATTGCATACACCCACCAAACAGCAGAGAGGCACTTAACAACAGCAGGACGAGCGTTCGCCGCATACGGGTTTCTCCTTTCTTCGAAACAGTCCGATCAGATTGACCAACACCAACGGATTCACCGCAAGCGTCCATCCGTACCGATAGATTCCCTTCAACAGCGAAACCGTTTCCTCCATGCTGCAAAAGACGCTCAGCACCGCAAGAATGGTCATGCAGGAAAGAATCGCACCGATGGGCCGCACGTCCCCAACACGGTAGCTTCGCACGAACAGCAGGCTTGCCGCATAGAGATACGATGCCGCAGCCACGATGCCGCCCATCACCCACAGAAACATGATCAAACGATCCGCACGCAGGGCCGGATCTTCCGTGCGAACCTCCAAAATCAAGCGATACAGCGGAGCGCTCATGCCACGCAGATCGGAATACGCATACGACAAGCCCAGGCAAAGCTTGGTCAGCGCCACGAGTCCGCCTGCCATTCCCAATCCCATCCTGCCGCAAAACCGTACATTTTGCAGCCCTTGCAGGGCATCCGCACCGATCAAAAGCAACAGAACGGAGGGAACGAAGCGAAACGTAGCACTAAGTGTCTGCCCCAACACCGTCTTTGGAGCAAACGCAAGCGGATAGAGGCGAAATGTCCGATACGCAGGGAAGCCCGTCAAAAGGGCAAACAGCGTGCCAATGAGGACGATGGGAAAGAACAGGCGGGACATTCTTGCCAACGTTTCCATGCCGAAAAAGACCAGAAGTAAAATCGGAAGCAGAAAGTACAGCAAAATGTTGACGTACTCCGCATCCACGAAAATAAACTGCGAAAGGGCAATCAAAAGCTGCAACAGCGGCAACGCCGCCGCAAGGCACAGCGCCACCAAAAGGACAACGGACGCAACCGACGCCCCCACGCTACCGAGCAATGCGGAAAGCAACTCGTGCAACGTCCTTGCACCGACTCGGCGCATGGAATACACCGTCCACTCCAAAAGCAACCACGCAAACACGGCACCGAGCAAGCTCGTAAGATACTGCACATTGCCATGTTGAAAGGCGGCGGCATTGTCTACCGCAAAGAATCCGTTGATCACGCCCGAAAGCGCCGTTAGGCTAACAGCCTCCTGCCTGCCGAATCGTCCTACCCGATGATTCATACCGTTCCCTCCACGTTGATCGCATCCGGTGCTTCCGCACGATTTTGAATTTTGCCACGCACGACCATGGGCGCACGCCTTACCACCACCGGTGCATACGGCGTCAAAAACGGCACGCCGAAAGACTTGATGGAGCACAATGCCGCAAGCGTCATCAGCACGCCTGCCGCCATCCCCAACAGTCCCCCAAGCGTTGCAAGCAAGCACAGGGCTATACGATAGTAGGCGATGCATTGCTGGGTGCTGTAATCGGGGATGGTAAAGTTGCCGAGCCCCGTCAACGCCACGATGATGAGCACCACGGTGGAAACGATGTTCGCAGAGACCGCCGCCTGTCCCAGGATTAAGCCTCCTATGATGCCGATGGCATGGCCGATGGAACCCGGAATGCGCAACCCTGCCTCCCGTACCAATTGAAACACGAGCAACAGAAAAATCATCTCCACCGAAAGCGGCAAAAACACCATGATGCGGGAGGCCACGACCGTTGCCAAGACCTCGCTGGAAAGCTGCCCCGGATGGTGCAGAGCAAGTGCAAGAAAGTAGGCGGGCATCAGGATAGAAAGAATCGCTCCTGCCGCACGCACCACCCGAACGAGGGTGCCCACCGGTTGTCTTAAATACGTGTCCTCTGCGCTGGAAAACAGCGTGCCGATGGTCACCGGAAGGATGCACGCAATCGGGCTCCCCTCCACCAGCAGAACAATCTTTCCCTGCATGATGGCACTTGCCGCCCGATCCGGTCGCTCCGTTTTGAGCATCTGCGGCAACGGAAAGAACGTGTAGGATTCGATGAGCTGCTCCAACGTTCCGCTGGACAGCACCGCCGTCGTATCAACCTTTCTGAGCCTCCGCTCCACCTCCCGAAGCAATGTTCGATTGCACACGCCCTCCAAGTATCCGAGCCCGAGTCGGGTGCGGTTTCTGCCGCCCGTCTCCAAAAAGCGGACGACAAAATCGGGAAGTTTCACGAGCCTTCTCAGCAAGGTCACGTTGGTACGGAGATTCTCATTGAACGCTTCGTGCGGCCCGAGTACGACGTTCTCTGCCTTCGGTTCGCTTACGCCACGGGAAACGTAGCCTCGTGTTTCGGAAAGAATGCACCCACGCACCCCCTCGAAAAAGATGGCTGTTCGCCCCTCCGAAATGGCAAGCTCCATGACGTCCCACTCCTCCGTCTGCTCCATCTCGTGCAGAGCAAAGACGTTCTCCATGGCAAAGCGCAACGGCTCTTTCGTTCCCGTTGCCCATTCCGATCTCATCGCCGGTGTCAACAGAAATTCATTGATGCGCTGTTCACTTGCCATGCCCGTTAAAAAGACGAGCATGGCCTCCTGCGTTTTGCCGATGCGAAAGCGGCGCAGAATCAAATCGGGGTTGACCTCCCGATGAAACCGAGTTTCCAATGCTCTTTGGGTTGCATCCAACCGTTTTGAAAGGGTAAAAACGGTTGGATGTTTCGGATCGGTTTTCGTTTTTCGGCGCGCAAAAAAGGGCGGCGTGCCGCCCTGTTCCGTTTCCGACAACGTAAATGTAACGTTCGGTCGATCAAATTGAAAGAGAGTTCGGAGGGCTTGTTTCATGCAGGTATTGTACCCGATTGCCGTCCGTCTATACCTTCTAAAGCAGTTCGGTGGCCTCCCGTGCCAACCGTTCTATCAGTGCCATCCCCTCCAAACGTGTTACTTGCATCGGTTTCAACTGTTCCTTTACCGTTTCTGCCCCAAGCCTTGCGCCAAGCAGATTCCCGAGAATGGCCGCCGTGGAATCGCTGTCGCCGTCGTGGTTGGCCGCCGCAATCAGCGCGGCACGAATGTCCGTTGGATAGCGGAAAGCACAGAACAGCGCAATCGCGAGCGCCTGTTCCCCTACCCAGCCGCCGCCAAGCTCGTGGATGACGTCCACATCCTTCCGATCGGATGCAGCAAGCGAAACGGCATGAAACATAAAGTTCAAAAACGGCTCGGTATGCGGAACGTCCCGATAGAGCGAGCGTACCGTTTCTGCACTCAACGAGAAGGCGGTTTCCAAGGAAAGTCCGCCAATCAGGCACGCGACCATCTCGGAAAGCAGCGCCGCCGAAAGCCAGCCCATTGGGTGTCCGTGCGTCAGCGCCGCAGCCTCTGCACCAAGCTCTGCCGCCGTCATGGGCATCCACGCTTCCGAAGAAAATCCGATGGGGGCAGTCCGCATCACGCCGCCACAGCCCTTGCTGCTGTTGATGCGCTGCTTGCAAGAATAGCGCACGACGGGCTTCGTTCCGTTTTGAGTTTCCCGATACTGTTGCCGAAGAGCATCGAGACAAGTCATGCCCGGCGCACGACGAACGAACAGAAACGGTTCGGTTAAAAGCGAGGTGTAGGGGGGCGCATCCCCCTCCCCCTGCGTGGTGAACCAATCGAAATATCCCCGTAAAAGAGCGGTCCTGAGTGCGGTCGGGGTGGTTTTCCCCTCCCGTTTCGTTTGCAACAGCGCCGCCAACGTAAAGAGCGTCATTTGGGTGTCATCCGAAAGCACCGCCGCGTTCGGAAGCGTCGCAATGCCCTGCTTGCCGTAGCGGAACACGATGCTTTGATGCGATTCAAATTCGACTTCGTAGCCCAGCGCATCGCCTGCCGCACCGCCGAGAAGCGAGCCTAAGATTCGATCGTATCGGACGGCGGGGCTTTGGTCGCACCGATAGAGGAAAAGCTCCGTAAGTTCCTCAAAAACACCCTCTCCTCGAATCAGAGCCTCCTTTTCCGCGTGCGTCAGCCGCTTGATCCTTGCCTCCAGTTTCAATGCATCCGATTTGTTCCGACAGCGAAACAAAGCCGCAACCTCGGAAACGGGGTGGCTTTTCGTATACTTTGCACACGCCGCAAGCTGTTGCCGGTGCGTGGAAAACCGTGCGTGGGGATGGGTTGTCATGCCGGTGTAGAGGGTGTTGTCCTCGCACCTTAAAAGATATACATACGCTCGATCCATACTTCCTCCTGCTCCCATTATATCGGATTTTTGCATTCCTTTCAAGGTTTGCTTGACGGGCAGGGACACGGGGCTTTATAATGGAAAAAACATCTTTCGGAGGTGCCTATGCAAACCGTTTTCACCGAACAAGCCCCTGCCGCCATCGGGCCGTACTCCCAAGCAAAGCTCGTTGAGCCGTTCTTGTTTACTTCCGGTCAGATCCCCGTGGATCCCGTGACCAATCTTGTGGTGGAAGGCGGAATCGCTTCCCAAGCCGATATGGTGATGAAAAACCTGGCCGCCGTGCTTGCCGCCGCCGATCTGTCCCTTTCCGACGTCGTGAAAACCACCTGCTTCCTTTCGGATATGGCGGATTTTGCCGTCTTTAATGCCGTCTATGAGACGCACTTTGGGGGGCATAAGCCTGCCCGTTCCTGCGTAGCGGTCAAGACGCTCCCGAAAAACGTCCTCGTCGAAGTGGAGGCCATCGCCGTCAGAAGCAAATAGCAGAATCGAGTGTCCTTCTTCCGGAGGATTCCCCGTTCCTGCAATCCCTGCTTGTTGTGATGCAATGCGTTCCCCCACGCCTACAGGCGCATCACAACGCGTAGCATTGCTTCACGCACCGAAGGTGTGCTTATCGTGCCGTAAGGCACACTTAGTTAAAGAAACCACATTTGTCCGGTAGACAAATGTGGTTTCTTTCGTGCGAAAGAACGACTAAAAGGTGCTTAGCGTATTCCATGATATTGTAATATTGCGGAATATTCTATATTTTAAATTTTTCCAAGATAATATCAACAACTTCCTTTGGAGTAAGAAGCGTATTATCTATTTTTACATAGTTTTCAAATGGTATTTCCCCATCAAAGCTAACAAGCCTATATTTGCGTTCTTCATTTAATAATCGCATTTCTGACGCTGATAAATCACGCTTTGATTTCTTATTGGCAAGTCTATTTTCCGTTTTATTTCGCTCAAGGCGCACATTTTGATCAGCAACAAGCTCTACCCAATAAATCTCTGCGCCGTTTTCTTCGAACAAATCTGCAACGCTTGTAATATAATCCCAATCACTTTGTGCGTCAAAAGCCCACATATAAGTGAAAATCATTCCCTTTAAGTCGGTTTTTACAAATTCTTGAAAGATTTGTTGGCGTATATTCTGGATAAGGTTTCCATTAAAGCATCCGAAAACATCTATAACAGGCTCTATTATCATATGATTGTGAAAAAGTCGAAGTCCTGTTCTTTCCATAAGGGCTTGACCTACTGTCATTTTTCCAACAGCACCACTTCCTATTATCACTACTAATTTCAATTCTTCACCTCTTTTGCAATCATAATGTCCATTCTATTTAGATATCTTCGCCTATATTATAACATGCTTGATTATAAGAATCAATGGCGAAGCCGTTGTATATCATCAACACGGAGTGTTGTATCTCATCAAGCCGCAGGGAAAATGCACGCTGGCGCGCGATGATATACGCCCCAAAGGGCGATGATATACAGACGGCTTTGCCGTCTGATGATATGCCAAGCCTGCGGCTTGGATAAAAAAAGAAGCAACTTTCGTTGCTTCTTTTTTGGTGGGGATGTAGGGGCTCGAACCCTAGACCTCTGCGATGTGAACACAGCGCTCTAACCTGCTGAGCTACATCCCCGTGACGCTTATTTTACAACACGTTGGCACGGCTGTCAAGCATCTGTTTTGAAAATCTTATTTTTTGAAGCCCTTTCTGCGCTTTTGCGGAACGGCTACGCCTTGCAGGGCGGCGAGCTGTTCCAGCAGCTCCCGTTCCTTATCGCCAATACGGGTGGGAACGGCGACGTTGACCGTGACCAACAGATCGCCCTTGCCGGACTGCTGCAGTCTTTGGATGCCCTGTTCCTTCAGGCGGAACGTGGTGTTGTTCTGCGTGCCGGCCGGAACATTATACTTGATCTGGCCCGTGAGTGTCGGCACGACGATCTCCCCGCCCAGCACCGCTGTGGCATACGGAATGTTCATCTCCAACAGCAGATCCGCTCCACGCCGAATGAACTGTGCATGGCTTCGCACGGAGATGGTGATATACAGACTTCCGCGCGGGCCTCCCTTATAACCGGCCTCGCCCTCGTTGCGCATATGGATGGTTTGCCCATCATCGATGCCTGCCGGTACGCGGATGGTGAGCCGCTTCGTCTTGCGGACTCTGCCCTTGCCCCGACAATCGTTACACGGATCGGTGATGATCTTACCCGTTCCACGGCAAGCGGAACACGGTCTTGTAGACACGAACGATGCGCCGAACATGCTGCTGCTCTGTGTGCGCACCTGTCCCGTGCCGTTACACGTTTGACAGCGAGAGGGGCTGGAACCCGGCTTTGCGCCTGAACCTGCGCACGTATCGCAGACCTCTTCCCGCGTGACGTTGATCTCCTTCTCCGTACCGAATGCCGCTTCCTCAAAGGTCAGCGTCATGTTGTAACGCAGGTCATCCCCTGCAACGGGGCCGTTTCGCTGGGCGCTTCCACCGAAGCCACCGCCAAAGATCGTGCTGAAAATGTCTCCGAAGTCGAAGCCCTCACCCGTAAACGGACTGCTGCCGCCCATCTGCGGATCAAACGCCGCATGGCCGAACTGGTCGTACTTGCTCCGCTTGTCTGCATCCGACAAAACCTCGTACGCCTCGTTCAGCTCCTTGAACTCCGCTTCCTTTTGGGCATCGCCCGGATGCAGGTCCGGATGACACCCCTTCGCCTTCTTCCGGAAGGCACTCTTTATGTCCGATTCGCTTGCGCCCTTCTCGACGCCGAGCACCTCGTAATAATCCCTCTTATCAGCCACGATTTCTCCTTACGAATCGGGCGGATCACCTCCGCCCGATTCGGTTCTTTTCGCTCAGTCCACGACCTCGTAGTCTGCATCGACTACGTCATCCTTCTGAGGCTCCGTCGGGTTGCCGTTCGGAGCGCCCTGCTCCTGCGCCTGCTGCTGGTAAATCTTACCGAACACCTCGTAGCTGACGTTGGTGCATTTTTCGGTTTCTTCCTTGATGCGTGCCGTGTCGGTGCCTTCCAGCGCCTTCTTCAGCTCGGCAACGGCTGCTTCGATTCTCGACTTGTCGCCTGCGTCGATCTTATCACCAAGCTCCTTCAAGGTCTTTTCCGTCGTATAAACAAGCTGGTCTGCATGGTTGCGGGTTTCTGCCGCTTCCTTGCGCTCCTTATCCTCGTTGGCATAGCGTTCGGCTTCCTCGACCGCCTTCTTGATCTCGTCCTCGTTGAGGTTGGTGGAGGCGGTGATGGTGACTTGCTGCTGGTTGCCCGTGCCCAGATCCTTTGCGGATACGTGGACAATGCCGTTTGCGTCGATGTCGAACGAAACCTCAATCTGCGGTACGCCGCGCGGTGCGGGAGCGATGCCGGCAAGCTGGAATCTGCCCAGCGTCTTGTTGTACTGCGCCATCTCACGCTCACCCTGCAGGACGTGAACCTCTACGCTCGTCTGTCCGTCCGCCGCCGTGGAGAAGATCTGGCTCTTCTTGGTCGGGATGGTGGTGTTGCGGTCGATCAATCTCGTGAACACGCCGCCTACCGTTTCAATGCCCAAGGACAGGGGCGTGACGTCCAACAGCAGGATGTCCTTGACTTCGCCGCCAAGTACGCCGCCCTGGATGGCCGCACCGATGGCAACGCACTCGTCGGGGTTGATGCCCTTGAACGGCTCCTTGCCGGTGATGTTCTTGACCATCTCCTGCACCGCAGGGATACGGGAAGAACCGCCAACCAAAATGACCTTGTGAATCTCGCTGCTCTTTAAGCCTGCATCCTGCATGGCCTTCTGTACGCAAACACGCGTCTTATCGACCAAATCTGCCGTCAGCTCGTTGAACTTCGCGCGGGTGATGGTGCAGTCCAAATGCTTCGGACCGGTTGCGTCCATCGTAATGAACGGCAGGTTTACGTTCGTGCTCGTCGTGCCCGACAGCTCGATCTTTGCCTTTTCTGCCGCTTCCTTCAATCTCTGCAATGCCATCTTGTCCTTGCGGAGGTCGATGCCGTTCGAACGGAGGAAATCGGAGGCGATATAATCCATCAAGCGCTCGTCAAAGTCGTCGCCGCCCAGACGGTTGTTGCCTGCGGTTGCCAATACTTCAAAGACGCCGTCGCCAATCTCCAGGATGGAGACGTCGAACGTGCCGCCGCCCAAGTCGTAGACCAGAATCTTCTGGTTGGTTTCCTTATCCAGACCGTAAGCGAGTGCCGCCGCCGTCGGCTCGTTGATGATACGCAGAACTTCCAGACCTGCAATCCTGCCTGCGTCCTTCGTTGCCTGACGCTGGCTATCCGTAAAGTATGCGGGAACGGTGATGACTGCCTGCGTGACCGTTTCACCCAGATAGGCTTCCGCATCCTGCTTCAGCTTCTGCAGAACCATTGCGGAGATCTCCTGCGGCGTGTAGCCCTTGCCGTCGATGTTGACCTTGTAACCCGTACCCATCTCTCTCTTGATGGAAGCAACCGTCTTGTCGGGGTTCGTGATCGCCTGGCGCTTGGCAATCGTGCCGACCAAACGCTCATTGTCCTTGAATGCGACGACGGACGGGGTGGTTCTGCCGCCCTCAGAGTTTGGGATGACGACGGGATCGCCGCCCTCTAAAATTGCAACGCAGGAATTGGTCGTTCCCAAGTCGATACCGATAATCTTGCTCATTTTATTTCCTCCTGTATTATGGTGATTTCTTGTTCTATTCTATGTCATGCAAGCCTTTTTTACTTGCTTCCGTTTACTGAGATACCTTGACCATGCTGTGTCGGATGATTCGTTCCTTCACACGATAGCCCTTTTGGAAAACAGCCACGACCTGGCCGCTCTCCACACCTTCAACGGCTTCCATCATAACGGCATTGTGCAGGTTCGGATCGAAAGCGCCGTCCGCTTCCACCTCCGTAAGCCCCTCCTTCGCAAGGGTTTCCATCAGCTTGCGATGTACGAGCTTGACGCCCTCTGCCCATGCTTCGTCGTGCTGTTCCTGCTCGTTGATGCGATCAAAATCATCCAGAATCGGAAGGAGCTTTGCGATGCTTTCCCGCTTACCCTCCTCAAAACTGTCCGCACGCACGGTCGCATTCCGTTTGCGGAAGTTGTCGAAGTCCGCTTGGTTCCGTTGCAACAGGGCAACCGTTTCCTCCAACTGTTTCTTCAAGCCGTCTATGTGTCCCTTGAGTTCCTCCATCTCCGACTGTGTCAAAACGTAGGTCGCTTCGTCCGTCTTTTCGGTCTGCTCCGCCGCTTCCGTCGTTTCCTGCGGCTTCGCTTCCTTCGTTTCTTCGGACTTGTTCTTCTTCAGAGCCACGCTCAATCCTCCTTCAGTATGCTTTGTAAAATCTGTCCCATATTCAGCAACGCTCCCTCCATCACGGAGACCACATGGTTATAATCCATTCTGGTCGGCCCGATGATGCCGAAGGTTCCGAACGGTTCTTCATTGATTCGGTACGAGGCGGTGACGATGCTGCAATCCTTGAGCCCCTCTGCCTCGTTCTCCTGCCCGATCGTGACGGTAAATTCCATGACCGATGCTCTCTTCAACATCCGATACATGGCATCCCGTTGCTCCACCGTGGACAAGAACGCCTTTGCCTTATTCACGTCGCTGTATTCCGGATAGTGCAACATATTCTTCGCACCCGACAGCGCAATCCTTGCCGTCCCGTCGTCGATCCGCTCCCGAATGGCCTCCAACATCTGCCCGAGCACACTCGCACGACTTTGCATCTCCCGATCCAGTTCCTTCAGGATGCGCTCCGCTACCGTTGCCATCCTGCAATTATAACAGCGTGCGGTGATGATACGGGAAATCTGCTCCAGCTCCTCGCTCGTCATCTCCTGCGGAACGTCGATGATTGTGTCGCTTGCCACGCCCGCATCCGTCACGATGACCAGGAGCGCCTTCCCCTCCGTGATCGGCACGAGTTGCACGTGCTTCAGCCGATTGACCGACAACTCCGGCATCAGCACCACCGCCGTGTAATTGGTGATGTCGCTCAATGCCTCCGCCGTGGACCACAGGACCGACTCCACGCCGCTGATGCGGCTTTGATAATACTGGTCCAGCACTCGGGTTTCCCGTTCCGTCAGGTTCGCCCGACGCAGCATTTGATCCACGTACAGCCGATACGCTTTGTCGGAAGGGATCCTGCCTGCCGAGGTGTGCGGGGATGCCAAATACCCCAGCATTTCCAGATCCGCCATCTCGTTGCGGATCGTCGCAGACGACCATCCAAGCTCCGGATTGCGGCTGATGGACTTGGAGCCGACCGGACTTGCAGAAAGGATGTATTCGTCGATGATCGCCCGCAGAATTTGCAGCTTCCGTTGGTCGAGTTCCACGTGATACCTCCCTTCTTTAGCACTCTGTCTTTTCGAGTGCTAACCGCTGTCATTAAGGTATCACTCCGCGCTCCAATTGTCAAGCAAACAAAGCAACGACAATGTGAAATCACGGTGAACTATGCTCTTTCCGTGCAATCAATGGAAAAGCTCCCAATAGTTCCGTTCCCGAAAGGCACGCAGTACCGCATCCAGATGGTCCATTCCAAGCGCATTCAGCCGTACCGTCTCCCTATCGGTATCGTCCCACCAGCCGTACCGTTCCCCGTAGGCGATGGCCTCCGGATACGTTTCCCGGATCGTACAGCCGAAGCGTGCTTGAAAACTCCGTTCCGAGATGCCCTCTTTCAGCCGCAACCCCAGCATGATGGTTTCAAACATCTGTTCAAAGGTGTTGACCAAAATCCGCTCCGCTTCGGGGCTTTGGTTTTTCCTGAGTTTCTTATAATAGGTAGAAATGCTCTCCGTGTTCGCTATACGCTCCCAGGCGGTTTTCCCGGGCATGGAGCCGTGCGCCGCCACGCCGATGCCGAGATACGGCTCATTGTGCCAATAAGTGAGATTGTGTCGGCATTGTTTGCCGTCCTTTGCAAAATTCGACACCTCGTAGCGATGATAACCGTTCTGCTCCAACAGCAAGAACCCTGCGTCCTCCATATCCGCTACCGCATCGGGATCGGGCAAACACTCCCTGCCGTCCTCGACCGCCGAAAAGAGGGGGGTTCCCTCCTCCAAAATGAGGGCGTACGAGGAAATGTGCTCCACGCCAAAGTCCATGACGGTCTTTAACGTGTCGCAGTACGATTCCTCCGTCTGCCCGGGCAGTCCGTGCATGACGTCTACGTTGACGTTGTCAAAGCCTGCCTCCCTCGCCCAACGCAGGGTGTCCTGAAAATCCAAAAACGTATGCACCCGACCGATCCGCCGCAAAAGGGTATCGTCATGACTCTGTAAGCCGATGGAAAGGCGGTTAAAGCCTGTACGACGAAGGAGCGAAAGCCCCTCCTTTGTTGCGGTCTTTGGGTTGCACTCGATGCTGATCTCTGCATCGGGCGTAAACGGAAAGGCGTCCCGAACCGCATCCAGCACGCGGCAAAGCTGCTTCGCCGGCAAGACAGTCGGTGTGCCGCCGCCAAAGAATACGGTATGAGCCGTTTCGTTCGGATACTCCGCTTTTTTTAAGGAAATCTCCGAAAGCAGAGCATCACAATACTGCTCCGCCGTCTGATCCAACGGAACGGAGCAGAAATCGCAATATTGGCATTTTTGAATGCAATAGGGAATGTGCAGATAGACGGAAATCATCCGTTGATGCGAAGCACGCTCATGAAGGCGTCGCTCGGTACGGCAACCGAACCGACCTGACGCATCCGCTTCTTGCCCTCCTTCTGTTTTTCCAACAGCTTTTTCTTGCGGGTGATGTCACCGCCGTAGCACTTGGCGAGAACGTCTTTGCGAACCGCTTTGACCGTTTCACGGGCAATGATCTTGCTGCCGATGGCCGCCTGCACAGGAATCTCGAACTGCTGACGTGGAATGACGTCCTTGAGCTTTTCCGCCACCGCACGCCCCTTGTTGTATGCACGGTCCTTATGCACGATGGTGGAAAGTGCGTCGCACATTTCGCCGTTGAGCAGGAAGTCCAAGCGCACCAGATCGCTCTTTTCGTAGCCGCTGATCTCATAGTCGAACGAAGCGTAGCCACGGCTTCTCGACTTCAGGCTGTCGAAGAAATCGTAGATGATCTCGTTCAGCGGCAAAACATAGTGCAAATTGACTCTGCCGCCCTCGATGTAATTCATATCGACAAACACGCCGCGATTGTTCTGACACAGCTCCATGATGGAACCGACGTACTCGGACGGCGTCATGATGGTTGCCTTGACGATGGGTTCCTCCATGTAGTCGATCTCCGTGACAGAGGGCAGATTCGTCGGATTGTCAATGACGAGCTCCGTGCCGTCCAGTTTGTAAACACGGTAAACGACGGAGGGCGCAGTCGTCACCAAATCCAGATCGAACTCGCGTTCCAAGCGTTCCGTGATGATCTCCATATGTAAAAGCCCCAAGAAGCCGCAACGGAAGCCGTAGCCCAAGGCAACAGAGGTTTCATGCTCATATACGAGGGAGGCGTCATTGAGTTTCAGCTTATCCAGAGCATCCCTCAGATCGTTATAGTGCGCTCCGTCCGCCGGATAGATGCCGCAATAGACCATGGAATTGGCCTTCTTATAGCCGGGCAACGGCTCGGTTGCCGGATTGTCCGCATCCGTGATGGTGTCGCCCACCTTGGTTTCCTCGACGCTCTTGATGGAGGCGGCCACGTAGCCGACCTCTCCTGCACGGAGGCATTCCACGGGCTTCCAGCCGGGAGCGAACACGCCAACCTCCGTTACCTCGAATGCATTTCCCGTTGCCATGCAGAGAATGCGGCTGCCCGCACGAACCTCGCCATCGAATACACGAACGTAGGACAGCGCGCCCTTGTAATTGTCATAGATGCAATCGAAAATAAGCGCCTTTAACGGCTTGGTTCGATCTCCCTCCGGTGGCGGCACGTCGCTCACAATGCGCGCAAGTACCTGCTCCACGTTGAGACCGGTTTTTGCCGATACGCAGGGTGCATCCTCGCAGGGAATGCCGATGATGTCCTCGACCTCGTGGATGACACGCTCCGGCTCTGCGCTCGGCAGATCCACCTTATTGATGACAGGCAGAACCTCCAACCCATTGTCCACCGCCAAATAGACGTTGGCAAGCGTCTGTGCTTCGATGCCCTGTGTCGCATCGACCACCAAAACGGCACCCTCGCACGCAGCAAGCGCACGGGAAACCTCATAATTGAAGTCCACGTGGCCCGGCGTGTCGATGAGATTGAACATATACGTCTTTCCATCGGTGTGCTTGTAGAGCATCCGAACGGCACTCGCCTTGATGGTAATGCCACGCTCACGCTCGATGTCCATGGAATCCAGGAGCTGTTCCTCCATGTCCCGTTTCGATACGGTGGCGGTCAGCTCCATCATGCGATCGGCAAGCGTGGACTTGCCGTGGTCAATGTGGGCAATGATGGAAAAGTTTCTGATTAAACTGCGATCGTATTCCATAGGTTCCTCCGAAAAGTTACATTTCATCATACCGCACCATTGCGGAAAATGCAAGTAGTATGATATAATTGTCGTGAGGTGATCGCATTGTTACAGAAAATGAAAGAAATCTTGAATCGCAACCATTTTATTTGCGAGGTGTTCGAAACACCGGAGGCTGCCAAGGCAGCGGCCTTATCGCTCATCGGTACACGCTCCGTCGGCATTGGCGGCTCGAAAACCGTGAAGCAGTTGGGATTGGATACTGCTCTGATCGAACAAGGAAACGAAGTCCATTGGCATTGGCTCAGCGACAAAGCACTCAAGCATGAAACGCAAATGCAGGCGTTTCACTCCGAGGTGTATCTCTGCTCCACCAATGCGGTGACGGAAAACGGTACGCTTGTGAACATCGACGGCACGGGAAACCGCGTCGCTTCCCTGCTCTTTGGCCCGCCGACGGTCATCGTCATCATCGGCAAAAATAAGTTGTGCGGCTCCCTGGAGGACGCCGTTTCCCGCATCAAGCGGGAAGCTTGCCCCGAAAATGCACGCAGACAAGGCTTGAAAACGCCCTGTGCCGCTACCGGCGAATGTCACGATTGCGATACTTCGGCAAGAATGTGTAACGCAACCGTTCTGTTGGAGCGTCCGTTGCGCATCCATCGGGATTTTCACGTGTTCCTGGTGGACGCCGCTCTGGGGCTTTGATCTTCCCTTTACAGCGGAATCGTTGAAAAAACAGCCATCGGCAAAACCGATGGCTGTTTTCCTTTTGAGATTGCCGTTTCGGCAAACTTGGCCATTTTCTTTTCCTTTTTTCTATTGTAGATAGCAAATTCAGGAAATGCAAAAAACGTGGGTTTCCGATCCGCAGAAAGGAGCGGGGGGAATTTGGGGGAGAAAGGAAAAAGACACTCGAGTGAGTGTCTTTTTGGATTCCGGCAGCTGCCTATCTTCCCGGGCCGTCTCCAGCCAAGTATTGTCGGTGTATGTGTGCTTAACTTCTGTGTTCGGTATGGGAACAGGTGGGACCACACAGCTTAACCACCGGAAAGGTGTGT
>JAZRZY010000098.1:0-6623 GCA_045601605.1 Eubacteriales bacterium | reverse complement strand
GCGTGAACGGTGGTCATGATACCGCTCTGGATGGGGAAGGTCTTGTTCAGGGTGTCGGCCATCGGAGCGAGGCAGTTGGTGGTGCAGGAAGCCGCAGAGATGATCTGGTCATCGGCGGTCAGGGTGCCTTCGTTGACGGAGTAAACGATGGTCTTGAGATCGTTGCCTGCGGGAGCAGAGATGACGACCTTCTTTGCGCCGGCGTTGATGTGCGCCATGGACTTCTCCTTGGAGCAGTAGAAACCGGTGCATTCGAGCACGACGTCCACGTTGAGTTCGCCCCAGGGGCACTCGGCAGCGTCTTTGATGGCGTAGATCTTGATCTCCTTGCCGTCAACGATGATGGAATCATCGGTGGACTCGACGGTGTGACGGCCTTCGCCGATGTAACCGAGGTAAGAGCCCTGAGCGGTGTCGTACTTGAGAAGATGCGCGAGCATTGCGGGAGCGGTCAGGTCGTTGATGGCGACGACTTCGTAGCCCTCTGCATCAAACATCTGACGGAATGCGAGACGACCGATGCGGCCGAATCCGTTGATTGCAACTTTAACTGCCATGATAATTCTCCTTTTGTTTTATGGGTTGTTTTTTTACCGTTTGTTATTTTATCGCAAATTTGCCTTCTTGACAAGGGCTTTTTCTATTTTTCCACGCTTTGAACAAAATTTCACCCCTTACTCGATGGAAAAGAGGCGTTTTGCATTCTCCCGCGTGGCAAAAATCAGTTCTTCCACGGGTATTTCGCGCACCTCGGCGAGAAATGCGGCCGTGGCGTACATCAGGTGTGAGTCATTCCTGCGCCCCCGGTACGGCACGGGTGCAAGATACGGCGCGTCCGTCTCGATCAAAAGTCGCTCCAGCGGCACGCTCTTTGCCGCCTCCACGATGCCTGCGGCATTCTTGAAGGTGACCGAGCCCGAAAACGAGATGTAAAAGCCCAGCTTTACGTACTCGCGCGCAAGATGCGCTCTTCCCGAATAGGAATGCATCACGCCGCGGCAAACACCGCTTTCTTTGATCGCGTCAAACACGTCTGCGTGCGCTTCCCTGTCGTGAACGATGACGGGAGCGCCGAGCGCTCTTGCCAGCGAAAGCTGGGCGGAGAAGACGCGCTTTTGCACGTCGCGCGGAGAAAAGTCGTAGTGATAGTCCAGCCCGATCTCGCCGACGGCAACGATCTTTTTTCCGAGATACCACGCTTTGAGCGTCTCAAGATCCGCGTCGGCAAAGCTCTCCGCCTCGTGCGGATGCACGCCGCCTGCGGCGTAGAGGTGCACGTATTTCTCGGCGAGCGTGATGGCACGGCGCGAGCTTTCCATACTGTCTCCGCAGGTGAGCGCGTATCGCACACCGACGGGATCCTCCGCACTCGGGCGCACGAGCGCCTCAAGGACCGCATCGCGATCCTCGGAAAACTTGGAGGAATCGTAATGGGAATGCGTGTCAAACATTTACGCTCTCTTCTGCTCGTTGGTGACGGCGATGCGCTCAAGCAGCTTTTCTTCATCCACGCGGGCAAAAAGCATTCCGCAGTCGATGATCTCTTTTCCGGCGGGTACTGCGTCGTAGGAAAGACCCGTGACGAAGTCCTCGTCACCGCCGCCGAAGGCGGAGAGAATGCGCGCGGCGGCATCCGGAATGAAGGGCTTCAACAGCACACCGGCAAGTCGGATCACCGAGAGAAGCGACACGATGACGGCGGCAAGGCGCCCGCGCTGAGCCTCATCCTTGGCAAGCGCCCACGGAGTCGTCTCGTCAATGTACTTGTTGGCGCGGTGCAAGAGGTCGAAGATCGCGTCAACGGCTTCCGCGGCGCGGAATTCATCCATCTTAGCCTTGACGACCTCGACGGTCTCTTCTGCGGTACGACGCAGTTCGAGATCCAAGTCTTCCCACTGCTTCACTTCGGGGACGATTCCGCCGAAGTACTTCTTGTTCATTGCGATCGTGCGGCTGACGAGGTTGCCGAGGTTGTTGACGAGCTCCGCATTGTACTTTCGCACAACGAGCTCATACGTGATGGTGCCGTCGTTTAGATACGGCATCTCGCTGATGAGGTAATAGCGCACGGCATCCGTGCAAAGGTAGCCGGCAAGCTCGTCGGCAAAGATGACGTTGCCGCGGGATTTGGACATCTTATCAACGCCCGAAAGCAACCACGGATGACCGAAGACCTGCTTGGGGAGTTCTTCTCCGAGCGCCATCAGGATGATCGGCCAATAGATCGTGTGGAAACGGAGGATGTCCTTGCCGATGATATGCACGTCGGCAGGCCAATACTTTTTGTAAAGTTCGCCGCTCTCACCGTTTGCCGCATAGTCGAGGGCGGTGATGTAGTTGGAGAGTGCGTCGATCCAGACGTAGATGACGTGCTTCGAGTCAAAGGAGACGGGGACTCCCCACTTAAAGGTGGAGCGGGAGACACAGAGATCGGAGAGGCCGGGCTTCAAAAAGTTGTTGATCATCTCCTTCTTGCGCGCCTCGGGGGTGATGAAGTCGGGATTCTCCTCGATGTGCGCCATCAGGCGATCCTGATACTTCGACATCCGGAAGAAGTAGGACTCCTCGCAGGCGTCGGTGAGGGGCGCTCCGCAGTCGGGACACTTGCCGTCCTCGGTGATCTGCGCTTCGGTGAAGAACGCCTCGCACGGGGTGCAATACTTGCCCTTGTACTCGCTCTTATAAATATCACCTTAGTCGTAAAGCTTCTTGAAAATCTCCTGCACGCATTTTTCGTGCTTTTCATCGGTCGTGCGGATGAACTGATCGTAGGACACGTTCATCAGATCCCAAATGGCGCGCACCTCGCCCGCGACACGATCAACGTGTTCTTTGGGCGTGATGCCGGCTTTTTCCGCCTCCTGCTGGATCTTCAGGCCGTGCTCGTCGGTGCCCGTCAAAAAATAGACGTCCTTGCCGAGAAGACGCTGATAGCGTGCAACGGAATCGGTGAAAATTGCCTCGTAGGTATTGCCGATATGCGGCTTTTTGGAAGTATAGGCAATTGCCGTCGTAATGTAAAATTTATCGTTCATGGTTTTACCCTCGTGTTTATTTTCGTTCGCGGCGATCCTCGCCGTCGAAAGCCAACACCTCATATTCTCCCGTCAGGCGGGAAAAGAGGCGGGGCTCATAGCGTGTTTCCAATTCTTTCTGGGAAAGATTGGTGGAAATGATCGTAGGTTTCCGAGCAATGAGTCTTGCATTGATGAGCAGATACAGAAAGCTCACCGTTGCTTTTCCCGGCAGCTCCGTGCCGAGATCGTCAAGGATCAGAAGATCCGCCTCCATCAGGCGCGCAGACTGCGGCTTTTCCTCTGCGTAACGTTCCGTTTCCATCGCCGAAAGAGCCGTCAGGGCACTTTCGTAAACGACGCCGTAGCCCTTTTCCAGCACCTCTCTGCCGATGGCGCTGGAAAGGTGGGTCTTGCCCACGCCCGTGCCGCCGACAAAGAGCAGGTTCGTGCTCGTTTTCGGCTCGAACTCTCGGGCGTACTCACGGCAAAAATCAAGGTTTTCACGCATCTGCAGAGAAAGACCGTCCGTTGAAAAGCTCTCAAAGGTCTGTTTTTCAAACAGCGAAAACAGCCCGCTCTCGCGTGCGAGAAGGCGGTTGAGTTCTCCTCGCATACACGCGCACATTCGTCCGTCCACGTAGCCTCGGTCGCCGCAGATCTCACACTCATAGCGCGGCAAGAGGTAGTCCTCGGAAAAACCGAGGCTCTTGAGATACTCGGCTTCTCTTTCGCGCAGGCGGGCATGCGAAACGCGAAGGGCCTCCAGCTCCTCCCGCGCACCGTCGGCGTCGCGGGTAAAGGCGAGCAGGATCTTTTCCAGATAACTTTCCTTCTCGTCACAGATAGCGGAAAATGCAGGGTCCTTCGTTTTGAGCGCAGCGCGGCGTGCATCGGCAGCAGATTCCGCACGGGTTCGTTTTTCTTCAAAAATGCGCGCGATCTCACCTCGTGCGGCGGCTTGCTTTTCGGTCATTCTCATTCCTCTCGTTTCGTTCGTTTCGGTCGAGCAAGCGCTTTTGCAAAGCGGCTCTCGGTGTCATACGTTTTTTGAGGATCGCTCTCCTTCGGCGACCCCTCGCGCAGGGTGCGAAGCACCTTGTTCATATAGGAAACGGAGGGCTTGCTGATGGCGTTGACCGTCTTCTCATAGGCCTCGGCGATCTCCTCCTGCGTGTAGTGCGCCTCGTCCTTCCAGGCGGTGATGATCTTCTTTTCCGCCGCGGTGAGCGCGCGGGAGGAAAAGCCGCACATTGCGCGGATCTTCCCCTCAAAGGACAAGTATTCGGCGCGAGAGGCGAAATATGCGTCTGCCGCCTCGTACTCCGTGATCTCCGCATCCACGAGGGCGATGAGCAATTTTTCGATGTAACGCAGATTTTTCTTGCCTTCCTTGACGCAGGACTCGATGGCGAGCATCACCACGTCCACAGGCAGGCCGAGATAGTCCACGAAAGAATAGAGCTGCGAAAGCTCTGCGCGGGAAAGCATTTTTTCCAGCGTCTGTTCGGTATAATCGATGAGAGACTTAAACTCCGGGGAGCGGTCGATCGCGTTTGCCACGTCGAAGGAGGTGTAATTCGGGCGAGAGGAAAGGATCTTGACGCGCGGGGCGTCCTCGTTCTTTTCTGCCTGCTTTTCTGTTTTCGTGCCGCCCTTTACAAAGATTCCGGCGCCTCGCCAGAAGGCGAGTGCCTCGCGCACCGCAGAGGACTCAAGCCCGAGCGCGGCGACGATCTCCTCCTCGTCGAACGCGCGGACACGGCAGGCAAAGAGCAAAACGCGCAGTTCACTCTCCCCCGCCTCGGCAAAATATGCTTCTGCCTCTCGGGGGATGGAAAACGCCTCGCCCGAGAGGCGTCCGGAAAGCTCGTAGCGCATACCGTATCCCGTCCTTTTTTCACAGTTTCGTTTCGCGCCCGCATCGGCGGGCGATCATTCCAAAGTTATTTTATTATAACACAGTCTCTTTTTTCAGTCAATTTTTATTGCATTCTTTTTTGCTTTACAAGCGAGTATTCTTGTGTTAAAATTTGAAGGTAAAGAACCCCGCTTCCAAAAATTTCAAAACTGTTTATATTTCCAAGGAACATTTTTCATTTTTTTCGGGTACACTAAAGGCAATCGACCCCCTTTTTTCACACAAAGGAGCAAGTATGGATCAACAAAACTTTCCGAACCCCGCCGAAAACGAAAGAATCCAAGATACCCCCGCCGAACCGATGCACGAGGCAACCCCTGTGCAAAACGCGGAAGGGGCGCCCTTTGCGGGCAACGCCCCCGCGGCGAACACCGGTGACTTTTACGTTTCCTCCACTATCCCCGTCCCGCCGCAAGCTCCCCCCGCGGGCGGCTACGTTCCCCCGTACGCCCCGCAGGCAACAGAGAACGCACCGAAGAAAAAGAAAAAGCACACAGGCCTCATCGTCGGTTTGTGCATTGCCCTGTTTGTCGTCGGCATCGTAAGCGGCCTCTTCTTCAGCGGCATCGTAAACTATTTCCAAAACGAGAACCCCTTTGACTTCTCCATCGACAGTCTTTTCCCGAATGCGGAAGACGAGGACGACGTGCCCGAGGACGAGGGAACGTCCGTCGATCAGAACCAGAGCCACGAAGGAGGCACCTTCGCGCCCATCTACGGCGATGAAGAAGAGACCCTCTCCCCCGCCGATGTCTACGCGCAGAGCGTACACGGCGTGGTCGGCATTTCCACCGAGATCACCGAGCAGAACATCTTCGGTCAGCAGCCTGTATATGCCGTGAGCGGCACCGGCTTCATCTTCTCCGAAGACGGCTACATCCTCACCAATTGCCATATCGTGGAAGATGCCAGCACCATCACCGTCACGATGTACGACGGCACGGAGCTTGAGGCAACGCTCATCGGCAAAGACAGCCAGAACGACGTTGCCGTTGTGAAGATCGACACCGACAAGGAGCTGACCGTTCTGCCTATGGGCAAGAGCGCCGATATGTTCGTCGGCGAAGAGATCCTCGTCATCGGCAACCCGCTGGGTGAATTGACCTACACGCTGACCCGCGGCATCGTCTCCAACCTCTCCCGTGAGATCTATGTGGAAGAGAATTCGATGCCCATCCGTATGTTCCAGACCGACGCCGCCATCAACAACGGCAACTCCGGCGGCCCTGCCCTTGACTGCCACGGCAACGTCATCGGCATCGTCAGCGCCAAATACGCCTCCTCCTCCATCGAGGGCTTGGGCTTCTGTATCCCGATCGACGACGCCCTCTCCATTGCGGAAGACCTCATCGAGCACGGCCACGTGAAAGGCAGACCCTACCTCGGCATCGAAGGTCAGGCTGTCAGCGGCTACTCGGGCACCGAGTATATCGAAGGCGTGCAGATCACTGCCGTACAGACCGACTCTGCCGCCGACAAAGCAGGTCTGCGCCGCGGCGACATCATCACGAAGATCGCCGACAAAGAGACCCCGACCGCAAACGACCTCAAGGCCGCGCTTTCCAAGTATAAGGCCGGCGACGAGGTGACGCTTACCGTTTATCGCAACCGCGAAAACGTGCTGGTCACCCTCCGTCTTGACGAAGCGGAATAACACACACAAAAAAACACCCGAGTATCTGCGATAC
>JAZRZY010000097.1:0-3504 GCA_045601605.1 Eubacteriales bacterium | reverse complement strand
GTCCTTCGTTTTCAAAAGTTGAATTACCGCTTCCCTCCCGCAGCGCGAAAGAAAAACAAAAAAGGCCTCACAAACGTGAGACCTTTTTCTGGTGACCCATCGGAGAATCGAACTCCGGACACCATGATTAAAAGTCATGTGCTCTACCAGCTGAGCTAATGGGTCAATTGGCACGTGTGATATCATACCACAACCGAGGGCTGATTGTCAATATTTTTCGCAAAAATCGCACGCACACTTGCAATCTTTTTTTTAAAGTGTTATACTGTTTTCAAACTTGTAAAACTATTTCGACGAAGGAAGTACACCAATATGTCCAAAGATTTTACGATCTCGATCACCCGCACCGATTCTCCCAAGGCAAAACCGGATGAAGCAAATCTCGGTTTTGGCCGCATCTTCACCGACCATATGTTCCTGATGGACTATACGACGGATGCCGGCTGGCACAATGCGCGCATCGAACCCTATCACGCCCTGCCGATGGATCCTGCCGCGATGGTCTTCCATTACGCACAGGAGTGCTTTGAAGGTCTGAAGGCTTATCGCACCCCCGAGGGCAGCATTCAACTCTTCCGCCCGATGAAAAACATTGAGCGTATGAACAACACCAACCGCCGCCTCTGCATCCCCGAACTGGATGCCGAAGATGCACTCTGCGCCATCAAGACCCTCGTGGAATTGGAAGCGGATTTCGTCCCCTCGCTTGAGGGAACCTCGCTTTACATCCGTCCTTTCATCATCGCCACCGAGCCCCATCTCGGCGTGAAACCTGCAGATTCCTATCTCTTCTGCATCATCCTCTCCCCCGTCGGCGCCTACTACAAAGAAGGCCTGAACCCCGTCAAAATCTACGTGGAGGATGAATACGTGCGCGCTGTGAAGGGCGGCATCGGTTATGCCAAAGCCGGCGCCAACTACGTCGCTTCTCTCGCGGCACAGGTGAAGGCACACGACCTCGGCTACTCGCAGGTTCTGTGGCTGGACGGCGTGGAACACAAATACGTGGATGAAGTCGGCGCAATGAACATCTTTTTCGTCTTGGAAGACGAGGTCGTCACCCCTGAGCTTGTCGGATCCATCCTCCCCGGCGTGACCCGTGACTCCTGCATCAATCTACTTCGCTCCTTCGGTTACAAAGTTTCCGAGCGCCGCATCTCCATCGATGAGATCTGCGCCGCGCACGATGCGGGCAAGCTCCTTGAAGTTTTCGGCACGGGAACGGCCGCCGTCATCTCCCCCGTCGGCGAGCTCAATGCACACGGCAAAAAGATGACCATCAGCGACGGCAAGATCGGCACGCTTTCTCAAAAGCTCTACGACACTTTGACGGGTATCCAGTGGGGCAAGTTGGAAGACAGCTTCAACTGGACCGTACGCATCTGAATTTTTCAAACACGCCCGCTTTTGCGGGCGTGTTTCTTTGCTTCGGGCTTGCTATTTTGCCAATCCTGTGGTATAATTCGAGTACTGTTTTTTGAAATTGGAGTACGTAATGTCTGACATTATTCGTGTAAAAGTACATTCTCGCAAACGGCACGGTCATTCCCGCCACGGGAAACGTGCCAAATCTTTGGCGTCCGGCTCCAAGAAGTTCGAAAACCGCTTCCCGCGCCTATACCGTGCCTTTAAAAAGTTTTCTGCTTTTTTCAAAAACCATCTCTATTTCGGCCTCTCCCTCCTCCTCTTGACCTTCGGCATCCTGCTGAACGCTCTGTTTGCACTCTTCCCGCTTCTTGCGCGCGATTATTCCGACTCTCTGGGGCATTTTTTCCGCACCTGTCTCGCCACGCTCAGTTCGATCTTTCCTTTTTCGGTCGGCGAGCTCTTTTTCCTGTCGTTTTTGCTCTATCTGCCGCTCTGGCTCGTCTTCGCGGGGATCGCTCTGCACAAGAAATACACTCTGCACCGCATCCACCGAAAATTGCGCCGTGTGCTCTTGGCACCCGTGGCCGCACTCTGTGCAGTTCTGTGCATTTTCGTTTACACCTTTGCTCCGTCGTATATGAGCCCACCCGTTTCCAAAACGCTTGGCCTGCACGAATCAGACATCTACGAAAACGATCTGTACGACACGTTGGATTATTTTGTAGCTGAGATCAACAAAGATCTTGAGAAAATCGAGTTCGACCAAAACGGGAGCAGCATTATGCCCTACGATTTCAGCGCGCTTGCAACCGAGGTCAACTTAAACTTCCACATAAGCGACAGTTACGCAGTCGCCTATCCCGCAAGCGGCACCCCCGCAAAAGAGCTGATCTTTTCGGATCTGTTCGCCAAGTTCGGCATTGCCGGCGTTTATTCGTTCTATACGGGTGAAGCGAACGTTTCCACTGCACTCCCCGATTTTTGCCTGCCTTTCAATGCGGCGCACGAATTGGCGCACCAGCGCGGCATCGCCTCCGAAAACGATGCAAACCTGATCGCGTTTGCCGTCTGCTCCTCCAGCACCGACCACTACGTGCGCTATTCCGCACACTTAAACGTACTTTTAAGAATGCGTGACGAGCTGAAAGGCGCGCTTGAAAACATCGAGGACGAGGCCTTTGCCAATGAAGTCAAGGAAAACGTCAATGAAATTCTTGCAAAGCTTGATCCGCAAGTGGAATCGGAGCTGAATGCTTACAATGATTTTTTCAATGCACATTACAGCGAAGAATTGGCCGGTATGGCCGATGAACTCAACGACGCTTACCTGAAATCCCAAGGACAGACCGCGGGCAGCGACAGTTACCAATATATTACGGCATCGATCGTCAATTTCTACACATACTATTTAGCGTAACACCGCCGATCAGGAGGAGCGCTATGAAACAAAGCATGGGACTCTTGCTCGGTCTCGTGCTTTTTTTCGTCTGTCTGACCAGCTTCTTTTCCCTGCAAAAGAGTCTGCAGAAGCCCTTGAAGCCCGAGACGGAGAGTTTTTTCGAATTGCTGTATCAATCTGCGCGCTGAAGTTGCTTTCAAACAAGCAAATTCTTATAAACTTTGAAATGTTACATAAATTTAACAATTACATTTTTGATGATTTCGGCATCTGTTTGTTCCAAAATATCTTGATTTCAAGGGATTATTTTGATGCCTATTTTCGATAGTATAATTATATGGTGTTTTTTTGTGCATTATACACAAATACGAGGGGTGAACTTTGGGAAGTGCGCCCCTTTTCTTTTTTTCGCTTTTCTGTTATGATAATAAAAGCAAAAAATTGAAATGCTCTAAGCTTTCCGATTTGAAGGAGGAAACCATGGCAAGTCTTACCCTGAAGCACATTTTTAAGAAGTATCCCGGCGGCGTTACCGCCGTCTCTGACTTCAACCTCGAGATCAAGGACAAGGAATTCATCATCCTCGTCGGTCCCTCCGGTTGCGGTAAAACCACCACTCTGCGTATGATCGCCGGTCTCGAAGAGATCACCGAAGGCGAGCTTTACATCGGCGACCGCCTGGTCAACGACATCGCGCCGAAGGACCGCGACATCGCAATGGTGTTCCAGTCCTACGC
>JAZRZY010000096.1:0-14676 GCA_045601605.1 Eubacteriales bacterium | reverse complement strand
CTAAAACAAACGGAATGCGCCCCAACGCGATCGGTTGGGGCGCTTGTCATTCTCTTCAGGCCTCTGTGATGTCGAGAACGAACAGCGTCTCGTTTTGCACGAAAAAACGCACCTCGAAGCCCGCATAATTCATTTTATACTCCCGCTCATCCCCCTGATAAGAAGGGCGCGGATCCTCCGCCAAGCAAAGAAGCAGGGGCTCCCTCTTTTCCTCGGGGATGCGCGAAAGAGGCGCCTCCGGCGCATCGACCGTCAAGCGATCCTCCACGTGCTCTGCGGCATAGCCGCCCGCAGCATCGGGGATGCTGTCGGCAAAAGGCAGGTACGGCTTGATGTCCAAAACGGGCGTTCCCGAAAGCAGATCCACTCCCGAGACGTAAAGCACCACACCTTGATCCGCCGTCTTTTCCATACGCTCCAGGCGCACCACGGACAGGCCGAGAGGGTTGGGGCGGTACGGAGAACGGCTGGCGAACACGCCGATGCGGCGATTGCCGCCGAGGCGAGGCGGGCGCACCGTGGGCGAAAAGCCCTCCCGATGTGCAAGCGAAAAATCAAAGATGAGCCACAGATGGGAAAACCCTTCCAAGCCGCGCAAAGCCTCCGGATCGCGGTAAGGCTCCTCAAAGACGATCTTCCCCTGCAGCGACGGCACACGCCCGCTTTGGCGCGGGAGGCCGAACTTCTCGGAAAAATCCGTGTAAATATGCGCGATCGGCTGAACGTGTAAGCCTTTCTCCACGGGGGTATCCTCCTCTTTGGTGTTACGATCCCATCTGCTCTGCAAGCAAGTCCACCTCAAGATCCTCCTTGTCGCTCAAGGCAGAGAGATCCTCGATCTCGTCGTTGCCCTCAAGATAGAGATAACGCAAGCCCTCACAGCCGGCAAGCGGGGAAACGTCTTTCAGATCGTTGTCTTTCAAGGACAGGTAATAAAGCCCTTCCATCTTTTCAAAGGGGGCGACAGACGTCAATTTGCAGCCGTCAAAGGAGGCGGCGGAAAGCTTCTCAAGTCCTGTGAGCGCATCGGCCTCATACACGGGATTGTGGTTGACGTAGAGAAATTCCAGCTTTTCCAAAGCGCCGACGGGACCGAGATCCGACACGTTGTTTTGCACGGTATCTTCCGTGTTCTCCTGTGAGTTGGAAAGGGTGAGCTGACGAAGCTCGCTCAAGCCCTGCACGGGGGAGAGATCCGTGACCTCGTTGTCGGAAAGATCCAAATACTCCAGCTTGGAAAGCGCCGCCAACGGCTCCAGCGTGCGTACGTTGTTCTGCGGCAGAGAAAGCACGCGCAATTCTTTCATCCCGCTGATCGGGGAAAGATCCGAGATCTCGTTGCCCGAGAAGTTCAAGCGGAGCATCTCATCCATTCCCTCCAAGGCGGAGAGGTCGGCAAGCGATGCGTTTGCGACGGTCAAAACACGCAAATTCTCAAGCTCGGACAAGGCGGAAAGCGATTCGATCTCGGCTCCCTCGCTCCAGATCTCAAGCTCATAGAGATTTTCAAAGCACTTCACCTGATCCAAGGAGAGGAGTGCAGGCGATTCGTAAACGGAAAGATATTCGAGGTTTTCGAACAGTTCCACCACGCCGAAATCATAGATCGGCTCAGAAAACGTGATCTCGTGAAAGTAAGGATTAAGATCGATCAGGCTCTCGGTATCCGTTACGGTCAAGGCGTGGTTCTTTTTCACGCCCGCCAAGATCTCTTCCCCGCCGACAGAAACGGAGGCGTACTCCAGCTTCAGGGCGCGAACGGTGGCGAGATCCTCCTTCGTAATGAAGCGGGCACTCTTTTCAAAATACGCGGAAAGTCCGCGGCAAAGCGCGGGATCCGAGATCAGATCCGATCCGGACAGATAGGCGGTGACGGCAACGGCGGCCGCAAATACAAGAAATGCTGCAGCGAGCAGGATGCAAAATACGCCGGTGAACGAAAGAGTTTTTTTCGAATTGGCTTTCATACGTTTTTTCCTTTCCGTGTCTTCTCGAACAGTATAACACATTTTTTGGAAAAATGCTTGTCTTTCACGAAAAAAACACTCCGAAAACTCGGAGTGTTTTTTGTGCTTGCTGTTAGAAGTTGCCGCGACGGCGACCGATGACGAGCACGGCCATACAGACGATGGCAACAAAACCGATGACAGCGAGGGAAACGAGCACGAGATCCGTGTCGCCGGTATCCTCACCCGCGCCCGGATTGTTGGAGTCTTCCTCACCGGGATCCTTGATTTCGACCTTGTCAAGTCCTTCGTAAGCCTTGGTGAGCTTCTCGGTCCATTCGTCGATCATATCCTGCGTAAGGTCTTCCTTGGTCAGATCGACCTTGGCGAGAGCCTTCTGCAGAGCCTCCCAGGACTTGGGCGTGTAGTCGGTCTCGACTGCGGTATCGATCTTACCCTTGATCTGGTTGAATTCATCCAGATAGGGGCTGACCGGAAGTTGAAGAACGAGGGCAGACAACGTGGAGAAATCGTTGAACACGTCGCGCCACGTGGGCTCGCTGTAAGGATATTTCACCATGATATCATCGCAGACGGAACCGCTGTTGGTAGGCTGACGCATTCCGTTGACGACGTCGGGATCGTAACGGCTGAGCCATTCGCCGGAGGTCTGCAGGGTGGCGGCGGCATCGTCGTTGAGGGTGACGTTCTCAAGCACGACCTGCTTGCCGACCTGAAGCTGTGCCAAGATCTCGCCGTTGTTATCGCCGAAGAGCTGGGATGCATAACGGGAAGAAGAGGTGCCGGGAACGTTGACGTTCGTATAGGTGATAAAGCCGTTCTCCGGCGCCTGATTGATCGTGCGTTTATTCATAGCCGTACCGGCGGGATAGATCGCCTTGATCTCGTACAGATCGGCGACGGGAGCGCCGTTCTCGATCACCTGCTCATAGACCACGCTGGTGAAGTTGGTCAACTGAGAACCGTTGACCATGTACTTGGAAATGTCATAATCAGGGTTGGTAAAGAGGATCGTCGCATTGGTCCACGCGTAGGCATAGCCCGTGGGATCCTCATCGCTGAAGAAGGAAAAAGGCAGGTAGAAACGACGCTCGTTGATCACGGAGTTGAAGTCGTTGTACTTCAGGTTCTCAATGGCGGCGTTGAGATCGAAAACGATTTCATCCAGCTCCTTCTGGGTGACGTTCTCTTTGTTCATCTCGTCCACTGCGGGCAGTTTTTCGGCACGCTTGAGTACGTCCTCAACGGCCTGCCAGCTCTTCTTGGAATAGACAGAAGAATCCATCGCTTTGGCAGCATCCAAAGCGGCCTTGTACTCGTCGGGATAGATGGGGGCGTCCTTGTCTTCGTTGAAGACGCAGAGATCCCCGCCCTTCGGCGTCAGCGCGGTGCCGTACACACTCAGCTGATCGAGAGAGACCGCCATCGTGGAGAAGCCGTTGAGAGCGGGCTCGTGGTAACCGCTGTTGTACAGACCGAGGGAGAGAGAGTCGCCGAGAGTCGCATTATATCCGCGGTAAGCGGGAGCCTCAAAGGTCGTTGCCTTTTTGCCGTCGATGTAGAGGGTGACCATATCCTTGCCCTCGAGACCCGCCGAATAGTCGGTGGTGAGGGTGAAGCGGTGATACTTCGCGGTGCGGCCGATGTTCAGGTTGCAGAAATAGACGTTGCGAACGGAAGTCGTCCAGGAGGTAAAGCCGGTGGCGGAGCCGCTGATGAAGATGATGGCGGCGTTGGTGCCGAGCTTTTCATTGTCGTATGCAACGATGGAAAGGTTGTATTCGGTGGAATAGGGCTTGTTCTTATTGGTTCCGGAGGTATGCACCTTGACGGTTCCGTCGGGGTTGATGAAGTCACTGACGGAGTGCAGCGTCAGATTGAAGCCGAGGTAACGGCCGAAAAAGCCGCGCGCGGTGCTGCTGATGCCGGTCGTGGTGAAGTTGCCGTCGGCATCGACCTTCATGATCTCGTCGGTGAGCTTGGGCAATTGGCTGAGCTTGATGCCGAAATCGATGGTGGAGCCTTCGGCAGTGACGAAATTGTGGTTGGTCGTGTCGGGCTGGCCTGCCTCAAGCACGTTACGGACGTAACGGGTGGAAGCACTGAACTTACCGTTGTTGGTAATGTAAAGTGCGCCGAGACGGCTCTGCTTCTTAATGTCGGGATTGATGGCTTCCGCAACGTCTCCCTGCGTGGTATCCGCGTTGGTCGCCTGAGTATAGCTCAGGGGACGCAAGGGGCTGGCGGTGGCGTCTTCGAAGCCGATGTTCAGGTTGGCATGCCAGACGGAGGGCCACAGACCTTCCTGTGCCTTGGCATAAGCCGCGGCAGGCACGGCAAAGATTGCCGCAAGCATGCAGACAACCAGCGCGATGGAAAAAATGCGTTTCATAAATACAACCCTTTCCTTGATCTTACTGCAAGAGTATTACGTTCAAATTCACGTCAAGTGCCGCCCAAAATGATTTGAGGGCGCAAAAAATTCCGCCATAAAGGCAAGTGTAAGTATAACATTGAACCCCGTGGATTGTCAAGCAAGAAAACGACAATTTTTCAAGCAAAAACAAGAAATTTCTCCACTTTTTTCCGCGAGCGGGAACTGCACGGCAAAAGTTTGCAAAAAGACACAGGATATGGTATAATAACCTAAATTCAAACACAAGAAATGCGAAAGGAGAACCGCGTGCTTCACTTCCTCGTCGGCGCCGCCTATTCCGGCAAGACCAAAGCGCTGTATGAACTGACCCGCAAGCTGACCGAACAAGGTCGGCGGGTCTTTTTCCTCGTTCCGGAACAGCAGACGGCACAGGCAGAGGCAGACCTCATCCGTCTCTGTTCAAATCGCGCGGGAGAAGTGCTGGAGGTCCTCAATTTCCAACGTCTTCCGAATCGCATTTTCCGCGAAATCGGCTCCCTCGCTCTGCCCGTACTTTCGGAAACGCAAAAAAGTCTTCTCATCGCACGCATTCTGAAAGAACGGGAAAAATCCCTGCCCCTGTTCGCCCGTCACCGCAAAAACGCCGATTTCATTCGCGAGCTTTCCGCCTTTGCCGGAGAGCTTTTCAAGAGCGGAACGGATGCCGAAGAGCTCTCGCACCTCGCCGAGCATCCCGCTCTTGCGGGCGAGGGCACCCTTGCCGAAAAAACGAGGGAGGCCGCGCTTTTCCTCGCCTCTTACCGCGCCCTCTACGAAGAACTCTGTCTGGGAGAACCGGACGAATCCACCCGTCTCTTTTCCCTTTTGAACGAGCGAAACAACCCGTTTTTTGCCGACTCCGTCGTCATATTGGACGGATTTTACGATTTCACCGCTCCGCAGTACGATCTGATCTGCCATATGGCAAACACGGCAGACGCAGTCTATCTCTCCTCGCTCGACGACGGGCGGGACGATCTGCTTTTTGAACGCCCCCGCACCGCACGCCGCCTCCTTTCCGCGCGGCTTGACGGGCTCTGTGACGAGCTTTCCCCCGCCGACCTCGGGCTCAGGGAGCGCACGGATACGCCGCCGAAGGATCTCGTCTTTTTGTGCGACCACATCGTCGCCGCCCCCGACGCCCCCTTCACGGAGGTACCCGAGCATCTGGAGATCGTCTCCTGCAAGACTCCTTACGACGAAGTCACATACGCTCTGCGCGAGGTGGTTCGCTTGCACGAGGACGAGGGAGTACCCTACTCCGAATGCGCCGTTTTGTACCGAGATACCGCCCTGTACGCTCCGCTCTGCAAGGAGCTTTGCGCGCGGTACGCCATCCCGCTGTATACCGACAGCCGCACCGCTCTCTCGGATTCCGTGCTTGCTCAGTTCTTCACCGCCGCGGCAAGCATCGCCTGCGGCAATCGGACAAGCGAGCCTCTTCTGCGTCTCTTTTCCACGGGACTCTGCCCGTTTTCGCAGCCCCTGCTCTTGCTCTGGGAGCGCTACATCCGCACCTGGGACTTGGAGGGGGACGCACTCTACGCAGACGAAGCATATACGGCGAGCATCTTCGGCTTTCAGGAAATGATCCTGCCCGAGATGCGCGCGGAAAACGAAGCGGTGCTCGCGCGCCTCAACGCGCAAAAGCAAAAGCTCTTTCGACCGCTTTCCCGCCTGACGGCGGCCTTTGAGGCAAGCACCTCCATTCCCGTACGCACGGAGGCACTCTACCGCTTTGCCGAGGAGTTGTCGGTCGATCAGACCTACTCTGCACTCGTAGATGCCCTGCGGCAATCGGGCGATTTTTCCGCCGCCGCCACGATGGAAGGGCTCTTCGATGCCTGCAGAGAGGCGCTGGATGCCCTCGCCGAAAACGAAACCGAGGCAGACGACGCCTTTTTCTCGGAGCTTTTGAAGCTTTCCTTCTCCTTCGGCTTTGTCGGCGCACTCCCCTCCTCGCCTGAGGCATTGGCGGCGGGCGACGTGACCTTCACCCGACTCAAGAAGGTAGAACACCTCTTCCTGCTCGGCGTGTGCACCGACGTTTTCCCCCGCGTTGCGTCCTCCGCCCCCCTTCTCTCCCCCAGAGAACGGGAAGTTCTTTCGCGGCTTGCCGGGGATTCTCCGCTCTTTTTTGCAAAGCCGACCGCAGAATTGACGCGCGAGGAGTACTTCCTCTTCTACCTTGCCGCCTCCGTGCCGAGGCGCGGCCTTCATCTCTCTTACGCCCTCAAGGCTCTGGACGGGAGCGCCCTGCAGCCCTCCGTCTTCATCCGACGCGTCAAGGCGCTGTTTTCAAACGTGCCCTGCCGCGAGTATTCCGCCGCAAACGAGATCCCCTTTTCACCTGCCGAACTCTACGAACACCTCGTCTCGGCCCGCAACGAAACGGATCCCTTCACCGAATGTTCCCGCCGCCTCTACCGCGAGACGACAGACGCATTCCTGCCGCCCTCCGATGCGAGGGCAGCCGCAGAGCGCGATGCGACGCTACCCGACGAGAGCCTCTCTTCCGTCACCGTCAGTCAGGCAAAGCTTTCCGCTTATACGAAATGCCCTTATTCTTATTTCTTGCATTACAAGCTCCGCCTCGCGGAGGATCCCGAGGCAAAGCCGAACGCTTCCCTGCGCGGCGTCATCATCCACAGCGCGCTGGAGCATCTGCTCTACCCACTCTCCCAAAGCCGCCGTCTGTCTGCCGTACTGGACACGCTCACCGATGAGAAGGTCGATGCGGAATTCGCCCTTCAATACCGCCTGCTCAGCGATGCGGGCTACCGTTTCGACGCCTGCGACAAGCGCTGGTTTTCCGATCTGCGCCAAAACACCCGCCGCCTTTTGCGCTCTATGAAAGAGGAGCTTCGTTTGGGGCGCTTTGTCCCCACGCTGTTTGAAGCAGATCTCTTACGCACGCTCACCCCCGTGGAGCGCGTGCTGAAAAACGGGTGCCGCATGCGCGTCAGCGGGAAAGCCGACCGCATCGATCTCGCCACCGATCCCGACACCGGAAAAACCTACGCCCGCGTAGTGGACTACAAAACGGGCGAGCACGCTCTGGATCTGACCGCAATCTATAACGGACTGGACACCCAGCTCCTCCTCTATTTGTTCACCCTCGCCGAAAACGGTCTCGGAAAAGACCGCGGCGAGATCCTGCCTGCTGCGGCCTACTATCTGCGCGCACACACCCCGCCCGCCTCTGCCGCAAAGAATGCCAAAGCCGAACCCGACGAAGCGCTCTGTTCCTTCGAACGAAGCGGTATCTTCCTTGACGAGGAACGCGCGCTGCACGCGTGTGTCCTGCCCGGATGCGAAGCGGAGTGCGACGATCTGCCCGTTCGTTTTGATCAAAACGGCCTGCCGAAGGCAAACGGGCTTTTGGCGCGCGGCGAGGAGCTGAACATACTCAAGGACGCGATCTTCTCCTACGCCGAAGACGTCTGCGAAGACATTTTGGCCGGCAAGTTCCCCCGCGAGCCGCTCTGGAAGGACGAGGAGACTCAAATGGCCTGCACCTACTGCCCCTACCGCAGCGTCTGCCGCTATGAATCCGAAGCCTGCCGCCTCCTGAAAAAAGCAAACAAAAAAAGTTTCTTTGAAGATTTAAAGGAAGGAGGGATCCATCGTGCTTCAGGCAAAAAATGACGCGTTTTGCTGGAACGAAGGGCAGACAAGTGCCCTGAACGCACCGCGCCGCAATCTCTTGGTCAGCGCCGCCGCGGGAAGCGGAAAGACCGCCGTGCTCACCGAGCGCATCTTCCGCCTGCTGACCGACGAAAAAGATCCCATTCCCTTCTCCGAGATCGTGGCCATCACCTTCACCCGTGCCGCCGCCGCATCCTTGAAGGAAAAGCTTTCCCGCCGCATCGATGAGGCGATCGCAAGCGACCCGAAAAACGCGCTGTACCGCCGTCTGAGTCTGGAGCTTCCGCACGCCGCGATCTCCACCGTGCACTCTTTTTGCATGCGTATCATCCGCGAAAACACGGCGCGCCTCTCCCTGCCGCAGGGACTGACGCTCGCCGACGAGGCAACGTGCGATCGGATGCAGAAAAGCGCGATGCGCCGTGCCTTAAACGCCGTCTTTGACGACACGCGAAAGAGAGACGACTCGATGCAAGAGGCGCTTTCCACCGTCTTTTACCTCATCACCTCCGAAAAGAAACATGAGATCACCGATCTTCCGCTGAAGCTCTATCATCAGCTGATGGCGCTGGAGGAGGGAGTCTCAAAGCTCGACGACCTCACCCGCGAGGCAAAGGCGGATCTTGCCGCATGGGAAGCGGGAAAAACCACCTTTTTCGGCACACCCGCCGGTCGTCTCGGACGCGAACAGGCCACCCTTCTGCTCCGCACTCTGAACGGGCGAATCGAGACCTACCTCGCAGCCTTCCCCGAAGAGGAGCAGGCGTTGCTGTTACACGCGCACGCCCTGCGCGATTCCATCCGCGTGGCCGCCTCCGTTTTGGAAGACGGCGATTTTGAGCGTTTTTCGGCCTTTGCCCGCAATTTTACGCCCGAAAGATACACGAACAAAACAAAATCCGTTCCCACCTCCTCCCCGCTCGGGAAGCTCTTGAAGGATTTCTACAACAACAAGATCAAGACCCCCTTCGTCAACCTCTGCGGTGACTACGACCAAAACGTCGACAAATTGCTGAGCGAGGAGGCGCGCCGCATCCGCGTCCAAGAGATCTTCTGCGAGATCTTAACGGAATTCGACGCGCTCTACCGCCGCGAGAAGCTTGCCGCCGCCCTCTTGGACTACTCGGATCTTGAGCACTACGCGCTGAAGGTGCTTCGCACCGCCGAGACACCCTACTGCCGCGCCCTGTTCGTGGATGAATATCAGGACACCAACCGTCTGCAGGACACGATCTTCCGTGCCTGTACGCAAAACGGCGGCTTTTTCTTCTTCGTCGGAGACGTCAAGCAGAGCATCTACCGCTTCCGCTACGCCGCACCCGAGCTGTTCTTAAGCTACAAAAACAACTTCCCCGACCTTCACGCCGAGGACGTGCAAGACGCGCCCTTGGGAAAAAGCGTCTTCCTCTCCGAAAACTTCCGTTCCGATCGGGGCGTGATCGATTTTGCCAACCGCGTGTTCTCCGTGCTTATGAATGATAACACGCAAAAAAGCGAGCGGTTGTACGCCGAAAAAGACCACCTGAAAAAAGGCAAGCTCAGCGAAAAAGACGAGCCGGTGGAATTTCTCCTGCTGGACCGAAAAACCGATCCCGACTCAAAGCTTGGCGAGGAGGCGCTGATCGCCGAGCGCGTGCTCTCCCTCATCCACAAGGAGGGGCGCGCCCCCGAAGAGATCGCCGTCATCGCCTATACCAACACCTTCCTCATCAAGCTGCGTAAGTCCTTCCTCAAGGCGGGCATCCCCGTCAATCAGGCAAACGCCGAGCTGATGGATGCCGTGGAGACAGAGGGGCTCACGGCAATTTTGAAGACGCTTCACAATCCCCTCTCCGACATCCCCTTGGCAAGCCTTTGCACGAGCAAACTCTTTTCGCTCTCCTCAGACGAGCTTTTAAAGCTGCGCGCCTATTCGCAGGGCACGCTTTGGGATGCGCTCGTCACCGCAAGCGACGCCTCCAACCTCGCCCCCATCGCCGAGAGCGCGCGCAAGATCGTGCATTTTGTAACCGTATGGCGCGAAAAGAGCCGCCGCATGCCCCTCAGCGAATTTCTACTCGCACTTTTGCACCGAGGCGGTGTGCTTGCCGCACTTTCCTACGGAGAAGACAAGCGCCGCGAAAGCCTTTTGAAGCTCTACCGCGAGGCGCAGACCTTTGAGCAAGGCTCTCGCCGCACGCTCGGAGAATTTCTCAACTACCTGAAGAGCCGCCGCGAGCAAAGCACGCAGGCGGAATCCGACACGGAAGTACACAAGGGCTACGTGACCCTGATGACCGTACACAAATCCAAGGGTCTGGAATTTCCCGTCTGCATCTTCGCCCAGCTCGGGCGGCAGACCAGACGCGAAAACGGTCTGTTTTTAGATCTTTCCCGCGGCATCTACCATCGTCTGTACGATGCAGATCGACACGCCTTCTCTTCGACGCTTGCCGACAAGATCGCGCGGCGAGAGGAAAACGAGGCCTGCCGTGAAGAGGCCAAGCGCCTCCTGTACGTGGGCATCACCCGCGCCGCCGAAAAGCTCATCCTCATCGACGGAAAAGACACCGACACCGCAAAGCGTTTTTCCGAATGCGGAGTTTTCCCCCATCTGCCCGAAGAATGCATCCACTCCCACGATTTGCTCGCCCCCTCGAATCTGCTTTTCTATTCCCTGCGAGACGACGAAGCACTCAAGACCTTCGGGGAGGGCTTCCTGCCCGATTCCGCCTCACGGCAAACCGTCGTCTGTCCCACCTACCGTCTCAGCGTCATAGGGCACGACACACTCCTCTCCCCCGAGAATGCGCTTGAAAAGCTGCAGGAGCATTCCGCGCCCGCGCCGTGTTTTTCCGCCGAGGATGCCGAGCGGCTCGCCGCACATCTCAAGGCCTACGAAAGACGCACCGAAGAGGAGTTTTTGCCCTCCAAGCTCTCCGTCTCCGAGCTTTTGCACTTAGATGCCTCTGCGGATGAGGAACACGCCACGCACCTCTCCTTCCGAGCGGAGGACCGCAGCGGCGCCCGCCGCGGCACGGCGATGCACGCCTTTATGCAGTTCTGCGATTTTGCCGCCGCCAAGGCAAACGTTGAAACCGAAGCCTCCCGCCTTGCCGAATTTGCCTTCCTCTCCGAGGAGCAAGCCAAGGATCTCAATTTCTACGCACTCGCCCGCTTCTTTGACTCCGAGACCTTCGCCGAAATCGAAAAAAGCCCCCGTATCAAACGGGAGCTGAGATTCAACGTATTCCTGCCGATCAGAGACGTGCTCGCCCTTGAGCGAGACGGAGACGTGCTCATCCAAGGAGTCATCGACTGCTTCTATGAAAAGGAGGACGGCACCTACGCCATCCTCGACTTCAAGACAGACGCCGTAAACGAGCAGACGGGCGAACAGATCCTGCTCGCCCGTCACCGAAAACAGCTTTTGCTCTACGCCAAGGCGCTGAAGGAACTGACGGGAAAGGACGTAAGCTCCGCCGCGCTCTATTCCTTTGCGCTCGCTCGCAAGATTGAGGTGCCGCTCACAGAAGCGCTCTGACGGCCTCCGACGCCTCGCGGTACAGATAGAGCGAGCCGAAGATCAACAGCGGAAGACCGCGCTCGCGGGAAGCCGAAACGGCATTCGCGACCGCCTCCTTCACGTCGGGAAATGCATACGACTCCACCGAAAACTCGTCGCAGACCGCGGCGAGTTTTTTTGCGTCCAGCGCTCGCGCGTGCCCCTCGGGAGCGGTGCAATACGCCGCATCCACCCGCCGAAGGATCGGGGCAAGCAAGGTGCGATAATCCTTATCGGCCATCACGGCAACAAGTGCCAAAAAGCGCGCGTCTTCCCCGAAACAGCAATCCAGCGATTCACAGAGCGCCGCGGCACCGTGCGGATTATGGGCGCCGTCGGCGATGACGACGGGGTCTCTTGAAAGCACCTCGAAGCGCCCCGGCCAACGCGCCGCAGAAAGCCCGCGACGGACAGCGTCCTCGGGAACCTGCACACCGCGCTCCGCAAGGATCGGCAAGGCGGAAAGGACGCTTGCGGCGTTGATCGGTTGATACGCACCGCAGAGGGAAAGCGAAAGATCCCGATACGCGCCAAAGGAAAAGCGTGTGCCAAAGAGCGTGCTCTCACCCACGGAAAGCGCTTTTCGCCCCACGGTATGGTAGGGCGCGCAAAGCGCCTCGGCGCGTGCTCTCAAAACCGCGTCTGCTTCCGCATTTTCAGCCTCCCCGAACAAAACGGGAGCAAAAGGCTTGATGATGCCCGCTTTGGCGCGGGCGACGTCCTCGATGCGTTCCCCGAGCTCACGCGTATGGTCAAGCCCGATGGAGGTGATGACGGAAAGCAAAGGGTTTTCGATGACGTTGGTGGAATCCAATTCCCCGCCGAGACCGACCTCACAGACGACGAGGTCACACTTCTTCTCTCTGAAATACCAAAATGCCAAAGCCGTCATAAGCTCAAACTCGGTGGGGGAATCCTCCATCGCATCGGCAAAGGGGCGGACTGCCTCAACCGCCTCGATGAGTTCCGCTTCCGAAATATACGCGCCCGAAATGCGGATGCGCTCGCGAAACTCCAAAAGAAACGGCGAAGTGAAAAGCCCCACGCGATACCCCGCCTCCTGCAAAACGGAGGCGAGCATCACAGAGACGGATCCCTTTCCGTTGGTTCCTGCGACGTGGATGAATCGAAGCGACTTCTGCGGATCGCCGAGGGCATACAGCAGGCGCTCGATGCGCTCCAGCCCCAGACGCGAGCCCTTCCAGTCGGTCTTGTGGATATAAGACAGTGCTTCGCTGTACGTCACGCTCGCTTCTCCCCTTTCCAAAACGGCAATCGGCTCCGCTTCATAAGTTCATAGATGATCAAGCTCTCCAAGACGGCCGTGGCGCAAGAGATCCCGACTCTCGCCAGCAGAATCGGCCACGGAGTTGCGTACCAAAGGTACAAGCCAAGGCTCTTTACACACATATTGCCGACGGCGTGGGCAACGAGAATCGGCCAAAAGACTGAAAAAAAGCGATCCTTCCGCAGAATGAGACAGGCAGGCAACAGCCCCACGCACACCATCCCGAGCGTGATGATGGGATTGATCTCATAGCCCACCAAGAGGCATCCGACAAGATCGGCGACGAGCCCCGTGAGCGCGCCCCAAAAGGGTCCGACCGCAAGCGAGGCGAGCAGTACGGGCAAGCTCTCAAAGCTGATGCGAAGCGAATTGCCCACGGGGATCTGCAAGTACTTTCCGAGCACCACCGACAAGGCGGCGCAAAGTGCGGAAAATACCAAGGATCGCAAAAAGCTCCGGTTCTTTTTTTGCATAAAAATACCTCCGTGCAGGCGCATAAAAAATCTGTCGCCCCAGCGGAGGAAAAAGCCCCGATGTGGCAGCGGGATGCAAACCTTGTACCGCAAGAAAACTTTTCGTCCGCGTGACAACTCCCCGTTCACACGGCACTTAACGCACAAGGTCCTACTCTGCGTTTGCAAGTCCTATTATAACGCGAGACGCAAAAAAGTCAAGAGAAGACAAGAAAAAACCGCAACGGACACGTCGCGTCCGTTGCGGTTTTGCTTATTCCGTGATCATCAGCATATGCGGCAGAGGCGCTTTCTCGGCGACGGCGTTCTTCTCCATCAGCGAGGACAAGCTCACACGGTGCGCCCGCGCGATCTCCCAAAGGCTCTCCTGCGGGCCGGGATAGTAAAAGCGCACACCGCAAAACGGTGCCCGTTCCTCCGCAACCGCAAGGTCACACAAATACTCCGTCTCGCTCTCACAGCGCACGTTCAGCGGGAAGGTACAGGACAGGCGCGCGGTGACGCCCTCCTCCTGACTCTTCATCTGCACCGCGGCGTGCACGTTTTCACAAAGCCACGTCTGTCCTGCGGTATCGGCAGGCAGAGGACAGGAAAAGGTACGTTCCTCGCTGTGACTGACGGCGAGGATGCGGCCGTCCTCACTGCGTACTCCGAGCGCCGAGAGAAATACCCTTGCGGAAATCTCCAAGGCACCCTCCCCTTTTTCCACCTTCAACACCTGCACGAAGGCGCGGCAATTCTCCAAAGCCGAAAGCGGCGCGGGCGCGGCGAAGGACAGCGTTTCCTCTGCGCGGCAAAGCTTCTGAGGACGCACCTCCGCAAGGCAGGCCTTCCCCTCCAGGGGCGTGCTTTCCGCGCCCAGCGCATAGGCATCCGTCACAAGCAGAACCTCCGCCGATTCGTAAAGCGCCGCCACCGCAAGATAGCCGAGGCGCAGGCGAATGGAGCGGCGCACGCCGAGCTCATCCATCAAGACCTCACACTTCAAGGACTGCGGGTGCAGGGAAAGCGATACCACGTCCTCCTCCGAAGCCTCGGAAAGATGCATTTCGCCCGAAAACTCCAAGGGCTGAGAAAAGCTGACGAGACGGCCGTCTCCCTCCGTCTCGGCAGAATAGGTACACAAAAGCAGGGCGTCTGCCGAGAAGGTGATGCCCTCGTTTTCAAGCTTGGTGCCCCGCACACAGAGCGTAAACGAGCTTGCGACAAGATCCAAGATGGAGTCAAGCTCCTCGGGAAGCGTGATCTCCTGCTCGGTATAGTCATTGTACATGGTCACATACAGGTTATACTTGTAGGTACCGTTCTTCACACCGGAGAGGGTGCCGTCCGTATCCTTC
>JAZRZY010000095.1:0-8641 GCA_045601605.1 Eubacteriales bacterium | reverse complement strand
AACGACATGGCTACGATCCGACTTGCGCAGGGTGATGGCGACCTTCTCAAAGCCGAATTTGTCGGCAAGCTGTTTGGCGACGGATTTGTAGCCTTCGTGGTTGAGCTTGCCGCCGTAGATGTCGGTACCCTCCGCTTCGATGCCGAAGACGTCCTTTGCATCTTCTTCGTTGGAAATGCACACGTCCACGTAGTGGCAGAGGCGGGTCATCGTCTCGCGGGCCTCTTCGCGGGTCCAAAGCTTGCCGCGGTACTTTAAGTCGCAGGAGATCTTCACGCCGCGATCCTTGGCAGCCTTGCAGGCCTCCAGACAGATGTCGGCGACGTTTTTGCCGAGGGCGGGGGTGATGCCGGTGAAGTGGAACCAATCCGCGCCGTCGAAGATGTCATCCCAGTTGAAACCGGTGGACTTTGCCTCGGGGATGGCGGAATGGGCGCGGTCGTAGATGCACACACTACCGCGCTGGGAGGCGCCTTTTTCCAAGTAGTAGATCCCGACGCGGTCGCCGCCGCGCACGATCTTCGAGGTATCTACGCCGAAGGTACGCAGGCTGTTGACTGCCGCTTGGCCGATGGCGTGGGCGGGGAGCTTGGTCACGTAAACGGAATCCATGCCGTAGTTGGCAAGGGAGACGGCGACGTTTGCTTCGCCGCCGCCGAAGGTGGCCTGCATCTGGTCGTTTTGGAAGAAGCGGTAGTAGCCGTTCGGGGCAAGGCGGAGCATCAGCTCGCCGAAGGTAACGATGCGTTTCATAGAATTAACCCTCCATTTTTTCCAAGGCTTCTTTGACGAAAAAGCTCCCGCCGATGGCCGCGATCTTGTCAAAGGCCAAAAACTCGTCGATGTTGGAGCGATCCACACCGCCCGTTGGGATGAATTTCACCTGCGGAAAGGGGGCGGAGAGCGCCTTGAGTGCCTTGAGGCCGCCATAGACGTTTGCGGGGAAGAACTTGACGGTGGTGATGCCCAGCTCCAGCGCCGCCATGATCTCGGTGGGAGTCACGCAGCCGGGGAAGTAGGGAACGTTCTCTGCCTTGCAGATCTCTGCAACGGCGGGAGAGAGACCGGGGGAGACGATGAAGGTCGCGCCCGCGTCCAGTGCCGCGCGGCACTGCTCGGCGTTGATGACCGTGCCGGCGCCGATCTCCATATCGGGGTGGAGCTTTACGGCTTGACGGATGGCGTCTGCCGCGCAGGCGGTGCGGAAGGTGATCTCCGCGGTGTGAATGTCCACACCCTTCAGGGCGTTTAAGATCTTGTCGGTTTCGCCGAGCTCTTTGATGACGACGACGGGAATGAATTTTTCCATAACGATATACCTTCCTTGAAGAATTTAGGCTTTACCGAGTTCTTTTTCGGCGGCTTCAAACAGGCCCATGATGTAGGAAGCACCGAGGGCACGGTCGTAAAGACCGTAGCCGGGTTTGCCCGTTTCGCCCCAGATCATACGGCCGTGGTCGGGGCGCACGTAGCCGTCGTAGTCGTGCTTGACCAAGGCGCGCACGATGCCGTACATATCGAGATTGCCGCAGTCGGAGAAGTGGGCACACTCCTCAAAGGAGCCGTCCTCCATGATCTTGACGTTGCGGATATGCATAAAGGCGATGCGGCGCATGGCGGCGTATTTTTCGGTCATCTTGACCACGTCGTTGGTCTTGGCGCAGCCGTAACTGCCGGTGCAAAGGCAGAGGCAGTGGGCGGGGCTGTCCACGATGGCGAGCATGCGGTCGATGTTCTCCTCGCAGGTGATGATGCGGGGCAGACCGAAGATCGGATAGGGCGGATCGTCGGGGTGGATGGCCATTTTGATGCCGCACTCTTCGGCGACGGGGATGACCTTCTTGAGGAAGCGCTCCAGATTCTTCCACACGCCCTCTTCGCCGATCTCGGCGTAGGCCTGGAAGAGCTCGCGCACCTCTTCCTGCGTGTAGCTGGCGTCCCAGCCGGGCAGGTTGATGTCGTCCTTTAAGGGGTCGAGCCCGTTCAGCTGATCCCAGTACATAACGAGCGAGGTCGAGCCGTCGGGTGCCATACGGTCAAGCTGGGTGCGCGTCCAGTCAAAGATGGGCATAAAGTTGTAGGTGATGCATTTGACGCCCGCACGCGCACAGCGGCGGATGTTCTCGCAGTACACGTCGAGCAGCTCCTCCACGTTGCCGCGGCCGAGCTTGATGTTCTCGTGCACGGGGATGGATTCCACCACGTCAAAGACCAGACCGCGGCGCTCGCAACGGTTTTTGATCTCCGCCAAGGATTCCTCGGGCCAGACCTCTCCCGGCGGCACGTCATAGACGGCTGTCACGATGGAGCGCATCCCGGGAATTTGGGAGATGTATTTTAGACGAATGGGGTCATTTTGCAGCCACCAACGAAAGGCGAGCTTGATCTTCATGGTGTTTCCTCCGGAACTTGTAAACTTCAGGTGGATTCTATGCACTTTGTGCAAAATCGGTCCACTTTGCAGTATATCATACGAGGCGGTGCTTTTCAAGGAAAAAGAGTGAGAATTTTTCAGAATCTTGCGGTGTTTTTTATGAAATTTTGCAAAAAGCCCACGCGCTCGCTTGTGTTTTCAAGCGAGTTGTGATACACTACCTTCGGAAAGCTGAGGAAAGGGGAGCGCAATATGGCTTGGAAATATCCCTACAATTCGGATGAGCCGGTCTATAAGCCGACGCCGTTGCAGGAGAACCGCTCTGCTTGGAAATACGTTCTGCTCTGCATCGTCACACTCGGGCTTTACAATCTCTTTTTCTTCATTCCGTTTTCGTTTGATCTGGATAAGGTCTGCCCGCGGCGCGACGGCACGCGAACGATGAATTACCTTGCGGCGTATATCCTTTCCTATTTCACCTTTTCCATCGTGCTTCTCATTTGGGATTACAGCATTGCCGAGCGCATACAAACGGCGCTTTCCGAGCGCGGGATCGCCTGCGATTTCGGCACGAAGACCTTTTGGCTTTGGCGAGTGCTTTTGGGGCTTTTCGGCATTGGAAACATCGTGTACGTTTGGCATCTCTGCCGCGCGATGAATCTGCTTTGCGCGGATTACAACCGCGAGCACGGCATCGGCTGAGCCGCCCGACGAAACAAGAGACGACACCCGTGGCGTTTGCGGCCACGGGTGTTTTGACGCTCACAACGGATGTTTCGGAAAACGGGCGGGAAAAATACGCAAAAATAAGGGCGCGCGAATCGATTTTTTGTCTGACTCAACGGTTCGTGTGTTTACGCGGCGCGCCGTTTCGTTTAGGATAGTGATAACACAAGGCAAAAAGGAGAACGATATGGATCAGGTCAAGATCGGCGAATTCATTGCGGAGCAGAGAAAAAGCAAAGGGTTCACGCAGGCCGCGCTTGCCGAAAAGCTCGGCATCACCGACCGCGCCGTTTCAAAATGGGAACGCGGGAAAGGAATGCCCGACGTTTCGCTGATGCTTGCGCTGTGTGAGGTCTTCGGCATCACCGCCAACGAATTGCTGTGCGGGGAAAAGCTGGAGGAGGAAGACGGCCGTTTGAAAAAGGAGCAGCTTTTGCTGGAAATGGCAAAGGAGCTGGAAGAAAAAAACAAGACGATCTGGACTTGTATGTGGGTCATCATGGCCGTAAGCTTCGTTTCGCTTCTTGCCGCTCTTTTCATCGCCGCCCTTCTGGTTCCGGAGGGACCGCTTCAAGCGGCGGTGATTCTCGGAAGCTGCATCTTCTTTTTGATCCCTTGCTTTTATGCCTTAAAGCTTGAGGTGAGCGTCGGCGTCTATCGGTGCAAGGCGTGCGGGGAGGCGATCACGCCCACTTATGCGGAGGCTCTGTGGGCGATGCATCGGGGAACCACCCGCTACCTGAAATGCCCCAAGTGCAACAAACGCACCTGGTGCAAAAAGGTTTTAAAGAAATAAGAAGGAGCAAAGAAGGAACACGGAAGCGCAGGCTCTTCTGCGCTTCCGTGTTTGTTTTTTGCGGGAGCAACGGATCGGGCGCCGAGACGACGCGTTCAAAACTCCTCCTTGAGGCTACGGGCAAACAGCGTGGCAAGCAGAGTGACGGCATCCGTGTCTTTGGCGATGAGATAGCGGTAGAGCGCATCGCAAATGGGCATTTCCACGCCGAGCGCTCGGCTTTTTTCGTGGAGGACCTGCAGGGTGTAAACGCCCTCGCAGAGGCGCGTTTCCGTTTCGCCCCGCACGAATTTTTCGCCGTAGCGCTTGTTGTTTGAGTGGGAGGAGAAGAAGGTGGTCTCGCATTCGCCGAGGAAGGCGAGCCCGTAGATGGACTTGGCGTCACCGCCGCAGGCGGTGATGAAGCGCGTCATCTCCACGCAGGCGCGCACGATGAAGGCGCCCTTGAGCGAGGCGTAGCCGAGCCCGTCCAAGATGCCCGCACCGAGCCCGTAAACGTTTTTGGCCGCCGCGCCGATTTCGTTGCCGATGAGGTCACGGCCGACGTAGAAGCGGATGAGATCGGAGGCAAAGCGGTGGGCGAGCGTGTGCTTGACCTCCTCGCGGTCGGAGTCGATGACCATACAGTTGGGCACGCCCGCCGTAAAGTCCTGAATGTGGCCGGGGCCGACCCAGACGGCAAGATCGGGGGCGTCGCCGAGCATCTCGCGTACGATCTCGCTCAAGCGCATCCCGCTTGCGATCTCCAAGCCCTTCATACAGAGGATGACGGTCTTGCCCGAGAGATCAAAATCCGCGCACTCGGAAAGAAATCCGCGCAGATTCTGGCTTCCGATGGAGATGATGATCGTGTCGGAGGAAAGGGCGGTGGCGAGGTCGTCGGTCAGGGCGATGGACTCCGGCAGAGTGACGAACTCGTTTTGGCGGCAACGGAGAAGCTCGGCGTAATCTGCGGCACCCTTTCTTCCGTAGAGGATCACCTGTTCTCCGATGCGGTCGGTGTACCACGCGAGGCAGGAGCCCCAACGGCCGCAGCCGATGACGGTCAATGTGTTCTTCAAGGCGGTGTTCTCCTTTTGGTTTGCGGTGGTTCAGTCCTCGAAGCAGACGTGTTTCTTCAGTGCTTCCAGCATCACGCGGGCGCTGGAGAGGTTGGTGGCAAGCGGGATCGCCTGCACGTCGCAGAGGCGAAGCAGAGCGGAGACGTCCGGCTCGTGCGGCTGAGCGGTCAACGGATCGCGCAGGAAGATGACCAGATCGAGATTTCCGTCGGCGAGCATGGCGCCGATCTGCTGGTCTCCGCCGAGCGGGCCGGATTTCATACGGTGAATGGGAAGGGCGGTCTCTCCCATGATGAGCGTGCCCGTCGTGCCCGTGGCGAAAAGCTCGTGGGCGGCAAGCACGTCCTTGTATTCGATGGCAAGGCGGATGATGTCGTCTTTCTTTTTGTCGTGTGCAATGAGTGCGATTTTCATAGTGTTTCCTTATAGGTTTATGTGACTGTACCTTTATTTTACCACAAAGCCCCGAAATTGCAAGAGAGGGGCAGGGGACTGCCTCGGAACGTGAAACGTGCGAACTTGCATTTTTTTGACTTTGTGGTACAATGATACCAAATTGAACTCCTTTTTGCAAATCCCAATTATGCGGCTTGTGCCGCGCATCTGTGTGAGGAAGAGATTTTATGAAGATTTTGATTGTCGGATGCGGCAAGATCGGCGGAACGCTTTTGCAGAATTTGGTCGCGGAAGGGCACGACATCGTCGCCATTGATTCCAGCGCCGCGGTGCTGGAGGAAGTGACCAACGTTTACGACGTGATGAGCATTTGCGGAAACGGTGCCGACAGTGACATTCTGGAAGAGGCGGGTGCCGCCGGAGCCGACGTGTTCATTGCCGTCACGGGCAGCGATGAATTCAATATGCTCGCCTGCTTCTCCGCCAAGAAGATGGGTGCCTCCTATACCGTGGCGCGCATTCGCAAACCGGAATACAACGATCGAAGCCTTGATTTTCTGCGGAAAAATCTGGAATTGGATCTTGCGATCAACCCCGAGCGCCTTGCCGCGCACGAGCTTTTGAATTTGCACAAATTTCCTTCGGCGGTAAAGATCGAGTCGTTTTCCCGCCGACAGTTTGAAATGATCGAGATCCGTCTCGGTGAGGATTCCGCGCTGGACGGTCTTCGCCTGTGTGAGCTTCGGGACAGGTATGAGGCACAGGTGCTGATCTGCTGTGTGCGCCGTGGGGAAGAGGTCTTCATCCCCGACGGCAATTTCGTGCTTCGCTCACGGGATCGTCTCGGCATCACCGCGCCTCCGGCACAGCTGCAGCGCTTTTTGCGGGAGCTTTCCGTCTTGAAAAAGAGAAGCCGCGCGGTGATGATCCTCGGCGGAGGCAGCATCACGCGCTACCTCGCGCAGGCGCTTCTCGGCATCGGCGCATCCGTCAAGATCATCGAGAAGGATGCCGCGCGTGCCGCAGAGCTGTGTGAGGCTCTGCCCCGTGCCACGATCATCTGCGGAGACGGCGCGGATCAGGAATTGCTTTTGGAAGAGGGGCTGGAGGAGATGGATGCCTTCGTCGCTCTGACCGGAATGGACGAGGAAAACATCCTGCTTTCCGTTTTCGCCGCCGCCCGCGGCGTGGGGAAGACCATCGCCAAGGTCAACCGCGAAGAGTTTATCACGCTCGCGGAAAAGCTGGGCGTGGACACCGTTATTTCACCGAAGCATTTGGTGGGAGACGTGCTTACGAGCTTCGTGCGCGCTCTGGCAAACTCGCAGGGCAGCAACGTGGAACTTCTCTACAAGCTGATGGATGACCGCGTAGAGGCGATGGAGTTTAAGGTGGTGGAGGATCCCCGCTTGACGGACGTTCCCCTGAAGAATCTGAACCTGAAGAAAAACGTGCTCATCGCGGGCATCATCCGCGAGCGCCGACCCATCTCTCCCTCCGGCGAGACCGTCATCTGTGCGGGTGACCGCGTGATCGTCATCGCCCTCGGAGACGAGCATTTTTCGGATCTTTCCGACGTTTTGGCGTGAGGCGCGTATGAACCGCAGAATGGTACTGTATATGGTCGGGCGCATTTTGCAGATCGAGGCGCTCCTTTTTCTGCCCGCGCTCGTGTGCGCCCTGTGTTATGCGGAGCTTTCCGTCGCACTCTCGTTTCTTTTGTGTGCGGCAATCGCGCTTTTGCTCGGCACGGCGTTGACTCTTGCGCGTCGGGCAAAGACGCACAACACGATCTTTGCGCGTGAGGGCTTCGTCATCGTATCGCTTGCGTGGATCTCGATGTCGGCGCTCGGGGCGCTTCCCTTTGTGCTGACGGGGGAGATCCCTTCTTTCATCGACGCATTCTTTGAGACGGTGAGCGGCTTTACCACCACGGGCGCATCGATCCTAACGGACATAGAAGCGATGAGCCGCGGGCTTCTCTTCTGGCGCAGCTTCACGCATTGGATCGGCGGCATGGGCGTGCTGGTTTTCGTGATGGCGATTTTACCAAACGAGGGCGGCGGACGCTCGATCCACATCATGCGTGCGGAGATGCCGGGGCCCATCATCGGCAAGCTCGTGCCGAAGATTCGCGACACCGCCAAGATCCTCTATCTAATCTATATTTCTATGACGGTGCTTGAGACGGTTCTTTTGCTCTTCGGCGGAATGGATCTGTTTGAGAGCTTGGTACACACCTTCGGCACGGCAGGCACGGGCGGCTTCGGTGTCAAGGCGTCAAGCATCGGAGGTTATTCGCCGTATTGCCAATGGGTCATCTGCGTCTTTATGTTCCTGTTCGGTGTCAATTTCAACGTTTACTATCTTTTGATCCTCGGCAAGCTTCGCTCGGTGTTTAAGAGCTCGGAGCTTTGGTGCTATACCGCCATTGCCGTGGCGGCAACGGCGCTGATCTTCGTCAACGTTTTTTCCCTCTACGGCACCGTGGAGGAGGCGTTGCGTCAGGCGGCGTTTCAGGTCTCTTCCGTGATGACCACGACAGGGTATGCTACGACGAACTTTGATCTTTGGCCGGAGTTTTCCAAGACCATTCTGGTCGTGCTGATGTTCATCGGCGCCTCTGCCGGCAGTACGGGCGGAGGACTGAAGGTCTCCCGCGTGATCTTGGTCTTCAAGCTCATCCGTCGGGAACTGAAGAAGCTGGTGCATCCCCGCAGCGTCTCCGTGATAAAGCTGGAGGGCAAAACGGTGGAGGAGCAGGCGCTTTCAAATACGGCCGTGTACGTTATGGTCTATTTCGTGCTTTTCTTCATCTTGTTTTTGCTCGTGAGCCTTGACCCCGTGGATTTCGAGAGCGCGTTTACCGCCGTGGCGGCTTGCTTCAACAACATCGGCCCCGGTCTTTCCAAGGTCGGCCCTGCGGCAAACTACGCCCACCTTTCCGCCTTTGCCAAATTGACCTTGTCGGCAGCGATGCTCCTCGGCAGACTTGAGATCTTCCCCCTGATGGTCGCCTTCTCCGTCTCCACCTGGAAGAAGCGCTGAATGAAAAAACGCACCCGTCGGGTGCGTTTTTTGTTTGCGAAAGACTACCTAAACGGAGCAGAATTGAGGTAAGAAAGCCTAAAAGTAGTGTATTTGCTTTGTTCTACAAATTAGAATCTGTCGAACGGATTTCTATTGACGAGAGCAAAGATAGGCTTGCAGGATTTCTTCTACTTCATCCTCATTGGGCGTATATCCCTCATATATCTCATTGCAAAGCCATGCATAATAATCCGTTAT
>JAZRZY010000094.1:0-4864 GCA_045601605.1 Eubacteriales bacterium | reverse complement strand
CTTCGCTTTTCTTTTGCTTCTTTTCTTTTCTCGTGAAAAGAAAGCAGAGGGTCGCTCGCCGCAGGCGGCACCCGCGTTTTGGGTGCCGTCTGTGTATGAGGCTGATTTTTCTTCTTCCCGCTTCGCTTTTCTTTTGCTTCTTTTCTTTTCTCGTGAAAAGAAAAGAAGAGAAACCTCAGCTCAGCAGTTCCCTCAGCTTTGCCAGAATGCGTTTTTCCGCGCGGGAAACCTGTACCTGCGTCATCTTCAATACGCGGGCAGTCTGACTCTGGGTGAGCGCGTGGAAATAGCGAAGGCGAATGAGGGCGGCGTCCTCGCGCGGCAAGGCTGCCAGCGCCTCCGAAAGACAGAGCTTGTCCAAAACGCGCTCATAGCCGTCCTCCGCCGCTTGCGGTTCCATCCCCTCCTCGGAGAGCTCCTGCAGGGATTTGACCGGCCGCATCGCCGCAAACGCCAAAGCCGCCTCCTCCGCAGAAAGCCCTGCCGCGGCGGCAAGCTGCAAAAGCGGCGCGTCCTGCCCGAGCTCGGCGGAGGCGCGGGAGAGCTTTGCGGCGTTTTGCTTGAGCGCACGGGAAACGTGTACCGTGCCCGAAGCACGGAAATAGTCCCTCAGCTTTCCGTCGATGACGGGGATGGCGTAGGTGGAAAAGCGAAACCCGCGCGAGGGGTCGTATTTTTCCAAAGCACAGAGCAGACCGAGCGTGGCAACCTGTATCAAGTCCTCCCTTGCTTCGCCCCGATCGCGGTAGCGCCCCACCAGCGCGTACACCAACCCCATATGTTCCGAAAGTGCCGATTCTACGGCGCTTTTTTCTTCTACCTGCAAAGCGACAGTCGCTTTTCCAATACCACGCGGGTGCCGCGTGCATCGGTAGAGGTCACCCGCACCCGATCCATAAAGGTCTCCATGATCGAGAAGCCCATCCCGCCGCGCTCGTGCTCACGATCGGTCGTGAAAAAGGGCTCGCGGGCACGCTCGACGTCCTCAATACCGCAACCGTAATCCGTGACGGTTATCTTCAGACGGGCATCGGAATATAATTTCAAGTCCAGCTTGATCCTTCCCGCTTCCCTGCCGCGATAGGCGTGCACTACGGCGTTCGTCACCGCCTCACTCACGGCAGTCTTGATGTCTGCAAGCTCCTCTGCGGTGACGGGATGCGCCATCAAAAAGCCCGCCGTAATGACGCGCGAAAGAGACTCGTTCTCACTCGTTGCCGCAAAGGATGTGTTGATCTGGTTTTTTACGCGTTGTTTCATGTCCTTTTCCTCTCTAACTGTACTTCAAAAATCGCTCTGCCCCGCAGAGATCCAAGATCTTGCGCGCACGCGCGCTCGGATTTTGGACGATGAGCGTGCGCGAAAGCGCCTGCGCCTGCCGCGCCCTGCCCAGGATCAGCCCAAGTGCCGAACTGTCGCAAAACTCCGTGCCGGACAGATCCAGCACGATCGAAGGCGCGCGGCTTTTTCGAATGGTTTCTTCCATTTCCCTGCGCAGAAAAATAGAGTTGTGGTGATCGATCTCTCCCGTGATGAAAAAGCGCAATTCACCCTCTGTTTCTTCCCAACGGATCGCCATAGTTTTTCCCTCCCTTGCAAGCGATTTTACCCCGAAATTTGTGCGAAAAGTGTCGAAGCAAAGCATTGACACAGAACCCCTTGTGATTTATAATAAATTGTTGGAGGTTACGTATGAAATCCACGTACACAGTCCGTCCGGGCGACCGAGTCGCACTCCTCGCCCCCGCCAGCCCCTTTCGCGATCCGTCGCTCCTTACAAAAAGCGAAAAAGCCTTGACGGATCTCGGCTTTTGCCCCGTCGTCTTCCCGAGCGCGAAAGGCACGCGCGGCTACCTCGCCGCAAGCGACGAGGCGCGCGCCGCAGACCTTACGGCGGCCTTTGCGGATCCTGCCATCCGTGCCGTCTTCTGCGTGCGCGGAGGCTACGGCTGTATGCGGATCCTGCCTCTGCTCGACTACGAAGTCCTTGCCCGAAACCCCAAGCCGCTCATCGGCCTTTCCGACATCACCGCGCTGCATCTGGCGCTGTGGCACAAGGCGGGCCTTGCCACCCTGCACGCGCCGATGCCGTTTCGCTATCCCGAGACGCCCGAAGGCGCCATGCGCCGCCTGAAGCGGGTGCTTGCGGGAGAGCTCTCGGCACAATACACCTGCGAAGACGGACTCTTTTCCCTCTCGCGCGGGTGCGTCACCGCCCCGATGCTCGGCGGGAACCTCACGCTCGTCGCAAGCCTTGCCGCAAGCGAATATTTCCCCGATCTTACGGGAAAAATCCTCTTTTTGGAGGAGATCGGCGAAGAGGAATACCGCATCGACCGCCTGCTCACGACGCTCAGGCTTGCGGGCGTTTTTGACAACGTCTGCGGCATCGTCTTCGGTGCCTTCACCGACTGCGGGCGCGAGGAGGCGATCCGCACGATCCTCGCCGAAGCGGTCGCACGCGACATCCCCGTACTCGGCGGTTTTCCCGCAGGACACCTGCAAAACAACCACGCCTTTTACGAGGGGCAGACCGTGACGCTGGATGCCGACCGACAAACCCTAACTTTCCGCCCCTGAAGAGGAACACCATGCAAGAACGCGTTTTTCAAAAACTGGACTCGATGAAGGACGAAGCCGTCTCGCTTCTGCGTACGCTTCTTTCCTTTGAGAGCGTTGATACACCCGCAAACGACCCCGCAGCCCCCCACGGAACGGCAGTCGCCGCTTGTCTTTCGGCGGCGCTCACGGCCGCAAAAGAATACGGGCTTGCCGTCCGAGATCTGGACGGAGAGGCCGGCCTCATCGATTCCGACGAGGGCATCGCGCCGAAAATCGGGATGCTCTGTCATCTGGATATCGTTCCCACGGGTACGGGTTGGACGCACGACCCGCTCGCAGGCGAGATCGAGGACGGAAAGCTGTTCGGACGCGGCACCTCCGACGACAAGGGTCCTTTCGTCTCGGCGCTTTTGGCGCTGGCGGCGATCAAGGCCTGCGACGTTCCCCTGAACTATCCCATCCGCCTCATTGCAGGCACCTGTGAAGAAACGGGCAGCCGCGACATTGCCTACTGCAAGGCGCGCGGCGTCATCCCGCCCTACGTCTTCTCCCCCGATGCAAATTACCCCGTGGTCAACACCGAAAAGGGAATGGCACGCTTTTCCGTCTCCGCCACCCTCCCCGCAGAGAGCGCACTTGTCTCCCTCTCGGGCGGCGAGGCGTTGAACATGGTTCCGCAACGTGCCACGGCAACCTTCAAGGACGGCACGAAATCGGAAGCGACGGGCAAAAGTGCCCACGCCTCCACGCCGGAGCTCGGCGAAAACGCCGTGAGCGCCCTTTTGGAGACGCTCTGCAAGAAGCTCGTAGGCGATGGCGCACACGCGATCCTCAAGAGCGCCCTCGACCTGCACCCGCCCCACGTCACAGACGGCTCTCCCCTCGGCATCGAGGCGTCCGACGAGATCAGCGGAAGCCTCACCTGCTCGCTCGGGCTTGCAACGCTGGAGGACGGCGTTCTGACCCTCTCCTTTGACGTGCGGCATCCGCTGTGCACGAGTGCCCCCGAGATCCGCGAGAAGCTTGAAAAGACGCTCGCAAAAACGCCCTTCTCCCTGACGAAATTTCACGGCATCCCGCCGCACCACGTGGCGGAGGACTCCCCCTTCGTGCAAAGTCTGCTCTCCGCCTACACCGAAGTCACGGGGCTTGAGGGCTACTGCATTGCCATCGGCGGCGGCACCTACGTCCACGACATCGACGGCGGTGTTGCCTTCGGAACCTGCTTCCCGAACCGGGACTGCCGCATCCACTCCCCCGATGAATTCATCCCCGTCGAGGATCTCATCCTGAATGCAAAGATCTTCGTCGCCGCCCTGCTGAAGCTGCAGGATCAAACCTTGTAATTTTTTGAAAAAAGGAAGGATAAAATCATGCGTTACACCGGTGTTACCTCTCGCGGCATCATCATGCCCATCTTCAAAGAAGGCGACGACCTCGTCAGCCTCATCGCCGAGAACATCGTCCGCGCCTCCGAGGGCGAAGGCTTTGCGCTCCACGACGGCGACATCGTCGGCGTGACCGAGGCTGTTGTCGCCCGCACGCAGGGCAACTATGCCACCGTGGAGCAGATCAAGAAGGATCTGCAAAACAAATTCGGCGACGAAGAGCTCGGCATCGTCTTTCCCATCCTCTCCCGCAACCGTTTCTCCATCCTGCTTCGCGCCATTGCTGCCTCCGTCAAGAAGCTGTACATCCAGTTCTCCTACCCCTCCGACGAGGTGGGCAATCGACTTATCGAAACCGACCTTGTGGACGCGAAGGGCATCAACCCCTACGTGGCAAACTACGACGAGGCGGGCTTCCGCGAGACCTTCGGCTTTGAGACGGTGCATCGCTTCACGGGCGTGGACTACATCGAGTACTACAAATCCCTCGGAAACGGCAACATCGAGGTGCTTTTCTCCAACGACCCCACCTACGTGCTCAACTACACGAAGAACGTCTTAAACTGCGACATTCACACGCGCGTGCGTACGCAGAAGATCCTGAAGGCGGCAGGTGCCGTCAACTGCTACCGTCTCGACGAGATCCTGACCGAGAGCGTGGACGGCAGCGGCTACTCCGCCTACGGTCTGCTCGGCTCCAACAAGGCGACCGAGGAAAAAGTCAAGCTCTTCCCGCGCGACACCCAGCCTTTTGTCGATGCGCTCTGCGCGAAGCTTGCCGAGCTCTCCGGCAAAAAGATGGAGGTGCTCGTCTATGGCGACGGCGGTTTCAAGGATCCCGTCGGCGGCATCTGGGAGCTTGCCGATCCCGTCATTTCCCCTGCCTATACGCCCCGCCTCTCCGGCACGCCCAA
>JAZRZY010000093.1:0-2910 GCA_045601605.1 Eubacteriales bacterium | reverse complement strand
CCTGACTGACAAAGCCGCCGGGATTCTGGCAGAAGGTACGCACCTTATTCTTAAACGGTGCGGGATAGCCGACGAGCTTTGACTCGTAGAGGACGCGGTTGACCTCTTCCATCACTTCGTTACGCACCTCGACGCGCACGCCGATGTCAACCGTTCCGGGATCGTGGGCGATGCCGTGCTCGACGCAAAGTTTCTCCAACCAATCCGCACCGCGGCGCCCCGTGGCAACGACGGTGCTCTGTGCATAGATCTCTTCCTCGTTGCCCTTTTGATCGATCACGGCGCCCAAGCATTTGCCGTCCTCGATGAGAAGGCCCCGACACTCCGTGCCGAAATACATCTCCACGCCCGCATCGCGCAACGCGTTTTCAATGGCGAGGTAAATGTCCTGCGCCTTTTCCGTACCGAGATGACGAATGGGGCAATCCACAAGCTTCAAGCCGGCCTGAATGGCCTTGGTGCGAATATCCTTGACGGCCTCGGGGTTTCCGATCCCCTCAATGGCGGTATCCGCGCCGAACTCAAGGTAGATGCCGTCGGTATAATCAATGGTCTCCTGCGCCAGATCGGCACCGATGAGTTCCGGCAAATCGCCGCCGACCTCATAGGAGAGCGAAAGTTTTCCGTCGGAGAATGCACCCGCACCGGAAAAGCCCGTGGTAATATGGCAATACGGGCGGCAATTGACGCACTTGGAGGTCTTATCCTTCGGGCAATGGCGGCGCTCGATAGGCTGACCTTTTTCCACCATAACGATTTTTTTCTTTGAGCCAAGGCGCAAAAGCTCAAGCGCGGTGAAAATACCCGCAGGGCCCGCACCGATGATCAATACATCCGTTTTCATACTACCTCCAAAAGAAAAGGACTGTTGCAAGCAGTCTTGCAACAGTCCTTGGGTTTTGCTTGCCTCTCATTATACACAAAAAACAGTGCAAAGTCAAGAAAGGCACATAAATATTTTAAGCAATGCGTTCGGGATAATAGATCAGGTTGAGCTCTTGCGGTGCCATTGAGCTCTTCTCATACTCGACGGAAACCTGCACGGTGTAATACACCTCGCCGTCCACGTCTTTGCCCATAACGGCGTCCTTGACCTGAACGGTCTTGATGGGGTTGACGTCCTTTTGCAAATACGCCTGATTCACGGCGCCGGAAACGGCAACCTGCAGGGCATTTGCATCCACGGCCTTGTCGCGCACGGCCTCCATATGGCCGTAATTCTGCAAACGAACTTCCATCAGGTAGCCATCATAGTCAAACAGGCATTCCAAGCGCTCCACCGTCTGAAAATCACCGATCTTCTTTGTGTAAACGAAATGATGACCGAAATCACCGCCCTCATAGCTCTTCTCATACTCGGACTCCTCGAAACTTTCAGGGAAAAGAGAAAGCACGTATTGGGTGAGGTTCTTTTCATTCAAATCGCCTTTCACCTTGGGGGCGGAAGTGTCCATAAAGGTGATGACGTACGTCTCTTTGGTGCCGCGCAGGAAATTGAGAATAACGTTTCCGCTGCTGCTGTTATAGGCATCGACCTCATTGAGTTCGCCGGAGGGGCGCGTGGTCACGGAATAGTACAGCGGATAGGAAGAGCCGAGGATCTCATAGGTCATTCCCTTCTGCACGTCGTCCACGGTATAGGCATCGCCCATTTTCACCACGTCGAGATTGTTGAGAGCGAAGGCATAATAGTTCTGAACGGTGGTCGCCAGCGTCTCCTGCAGGCAGACCGCCGCTTCCGAATCCGTGCTTCCGAAATAAGGATTGTCATTCGTTTGGGGAATCTCGCTCCGGCAGGCACAAAGTGCAAACGTCAAAAACGCAAGGAAAACTACAGCGATTTTCTTCATATCGGACAGCCTTTCTTAACAAGGATAAATGGATAAATACAGTATAACACATTTTCAAAAAAAAGCAAACAAAAAAGCGCATCGGTTTTCGATGCGCTTTCGGTTCGGTCGCTCTTACATGAGAGAAGCGTCGTAGCGGGCGCGTTCTCCGCCGGCAAAAGGCAGGCGGGTGCGTGCGGCAACCAAAATTGCCTCGCCAACCGTCTTCACGGAGGTGCGAACGGGCACGGCAACGGGAGCAAGATGCATCCCGATGAGAGTCTGCCCGATGTCAAGTCCGGCATCTGCCTGCACGTTCATCACGGCGCAGGGAGCCTCGAGATTGGCATAGACGTGTGTGGCAAAAGCGCCGCCGGCATGTGCGTGCGGCACAACGTTGACGCGACGGAGATTGTGGGCGAGAGCATATTCCTTCTCCACGATGAGACTGCGGTTTAAATGCTCGCAGCACTGAGCGGCAAGGAAGATGCCGCGCGGATGCAAAACAGCCTGCAACGCCTCATAGACAGCCTTTGCGGCCTCCGGCGCGGAATTCTTCCCGATCACGCCGCCCGTCACCTCACTGGTGGAGCATCCGACCACAAGAAGATCTCCCTTTTGCAGATTGGCAACCTCCAAAAGCTCCGTGAGTGCGCGCGTCACCTGCATTTGAATCTCTTTCATTTCAAACCTCCGAAAAAAGGCGATTCGGGCGGGGAGTTCCCCGCCCGAATGGACATTTTACTCAGCAGCGGCTTCCTCAGCGGGAGCAGCTTCTTCTGCCTTGGGCTCTTCAGCCTTGGGCTCTTCTGCCGCGACTTCTTTCTTGGCAGCAGCCTTCTTGGCAGCCGGCTTCTTGGCGGCGGCCTTCTTGGCAGGCTTCTTTGCTTCTTCCTTCTTCTCTTCCTTCACAAGCTCGATGAGGGCCATTTCGGCACCGTCACCGCGGCGGGGGCCAAGCTTGAGAACGCGAGTGTATCCGCCGTTGCGACCCTCGTAAGAGGGGGCAATGACGTCGAAGAGCTTCTTGACGACATCTTCCTTGGTGATGAAGGCAAGTGCCTGACGGCGGGCGGCAAGG
>JAZRZY010000092.1:0-1532 GCA_045601605.1 Eubacteriales bacterium | reverse complement strand
ACAGACCTTTGGAAAAGCACCCTTCTGGGCACGTTCTTTTTATCCCTGCAAGGGCTTTGCGTTTTGATTCAATCTATGGAAGGCCTAAAATCGATCGGTGTAAATCCGACCTCTTTTTTTCTCGCGCGTTTGGCACAAGCGGCACTTTCCTGCATTTTTGTCAGTTTTTTTCTGAAATTTCTCGGTTTTTTGTGAGATTACGCCTTGTAATATAAAAAAATATATTGTAAAATATTATATATTTTTTATTCGAGGTGGAAATGAAACGCAATCACGAGATTGAAGCATCCTGTCGGATCTGTGAACACGCCACCCTCTTGGAAGGCGGCGAGCATTGTCTTTGCAAAAAGCGAGGACTCGTCTTTTCCTACGGGAGTTGCCGTCGCTTTCGGGCAGACTTGTTAAAATATCAGCCCTCCATCCGCAATGCCGCTCAACCCCCGAGCATTGGTTTCGTCACCCGGGATCCCGCCCCCAATACCGACAATCGTTTTTGAAAGAGGAAAATCATGCAGCACGAAGTTCGTTATTTTCAAAAAGACATTGAGACAATGCCTCGTGAGGAAATCGAGGCTCTTCAACTCTTTCGGCTGAAGAAACTCATCTCCTATGTCTATGAAAACGTTCCGTTTTACAAAAAACGTTTGGATTCCGTCGGAATGACCCCCGATAAATTCAAAACGCTTTCCGATTTGCGCGAAATTCCTTACACCACAAAAGAGGATATCCGCGACAATTACCCGGACCGTATGTTTGCCGTGGACAAGAAGGACATCGTCCGTTACCACGCTTCCAGCGGCACCACAGGCAAACCCACAGTCGTCGGATACACCCGCCGAGATCTTGAGGTCTGGACAGAACTGGTCGCCCGCATTTCGGTCGCCGCAGGCGCAAGTGAAGATGACGTGGCACAGATCTGCTTCGGTTACGGTCTGTCCACCGGTGCACTCGGTCTGCATTACGGACTGGAAAAAATCGACGCCGCCGTCATTCCCTCTTCCAGCGGAAACACCGAAAAACAGTTGATGCTGATGAAAGATCTCGGCACCACGCTTCTGGTTGCAACCCCTTCTTACGCTTTGTACATGGCTGAAGTAGCCAAAGACAACGGGATGAGTCGCAACGACTTCAATTTGAAGCTCGCTCTGCTCGGAAGCGAAGGATGCACCGAGGAAATGCGCGAAAAGCTGGAAGAAGCCTGGGGCGTCTTCGTCACCGATAACTATGGCATGAGCGAGCTCATCGGCCCCGGCGTATCGGGTGAATGCGTTTACCGCAACGGCTTACATATTGCCGAAGACCACTACATTCCCGAAATCATTGATTCTCGCACCGGTGCCGCGCTGCAGGACGGCGAGCGAGGTGAGTTGGTCTTCACGACTCTGTCTAAGGAAGCGTTCCCCCTGCTTCGATACCGCACGCGAGATCTTTCGAGACTCAACTATGACCCCTGTGAATGCGGGCGCACGATGGTGCGGATGGATAAGGTGTGTGACCGCGCCGACAATATGCTGAAGATCAAAGGCGTCAAC
>JAZRZY010000091.1:0-11296 GCA_045601605.1 Eubacteriales bacterium | reverse complement strand
TTTGTTTCTTCGGTATTCAGAAACCCCAGCAGCACGTCCGAGCCGAGGAAGGCGGAGACAAGCGGGCCGAGGTAGAGCGTGCACGCGGGGGAAAACCCGTAGTCCGAAAGCGGAAAATCGACCGTTTTGCCGAAGTGTTCGGAGAGGGTATAGGGGTATGCGGTCATGCGTTCGGCATCCAGACCGAGGATCAGGTGGGACAAAACGGGGTTTGCAACCAGCGCAACGTGCCGAATGTCCGTGCGTGCGATGCCGGAGGCGGCAGAGAGCCGCTCTGCTCCTTCGGCGACCGTTTGCCAAAGCTCTGTCGAGAGCTTTTTGCGCGCCGCAGGATTTCTGGCGGCGGCAAAGGCGCGTGTCAGTACGTCTGCCCCGAAGCGGCGGGAGGGGTTTTCCAGCACGCAGGTGCCGAGCACCTCGCGCGTCGGGGAATTGCAAGAGAGCGCAAGACAGACGGAGGTTGTTCCGCAGTCCACGGCGAGGCCGTACGTCATCCGAAGCCCTCCTCTCCCATTGTGATTGTTTATTATACCACTCGCGCGGGAGAATGTCAAACCGAACGGGCACTTTTTCGCCCTTTTTCACCCCTCGCTGCAGGGGGAAGCAACAGTGGGGAAAATGCCCGTTTCTTCGTTTGACTTTCTTCTTTGATTGTGTTATAATTTTCTATCATCAAAAAACGCCCGAACACGGGCAAAAAGGACGAGTTTTATGGAGCATCTTTCTCTCAACACCCTGCGCGAACGTTACCTTGCCTTTTTTGAATCCAAGGGGCATTTGCGTATGCCTTCGTTTTCGCTGATTCCGCAAAACGACCCCTCCATCCTGCTCATTCCGGCGGGTATGGCACCCCTGAAGCCTTATTTCACGGGCGCTGAGGAGCCGCCGCGCCGCCGCGTCACCACTTGCCAGAAGTGCATCCGCACGCCCGACATCGAGAGTGTGGGCATCACTGCCCGCCACGGTACCTTCTTTGAGATGCTGGGCAACTTCTCCTTCGGGGATTATTTCAAGCGTGAGGCGATCACTTGGGCGTGGGAGTTTTTCACCGAAGACCTGAAGATCCCTAAGGATCGCCTGTATCCTTCCGTGTATCTGGAAGATCAGGATGCAGAGGAGATCTGGGTCAGCCTGGGCGTGGAGCGTGAGAGGATCGCCCATTTCGGAAAAGAAGACAACTTCTGGGAGCACGGCTCCGGCCCCTGCGGCCCCTGCTCCGAGATCTATTTTGACCGCGGTGAGGCTTACGGCTGCGGCAAGCCGGACTGCAAGGTCGGTTGCGATTGTGACCGTTTCATCGAGGTCTGGAACATCGTTTTCACCCAGTTTGATTCCGACGGGAAGGGCACCTACACTCCCCTGGAGCATCCCAACATCGATACCGGTATGGGACTGGAGCGTGTGGCCTGCGTGATGCAGGAGGTGGACAACATCTTCGAGGTCGATACCGTGCGCCGCATCCGTGAGCACGTCTGCGCCATTGCGGGTAAGACCTACGGCGAGGACGAGAAGACGGATATCTCCATCCGCGTCATCACGGATCACATCCGCTCCACCGTGTTTCTCATCTCCGACGGCGTCGTACCGACCAACGAAGGGCGCGGCTACGTGCTTCGCCGCATCCTGCGCCGTGCCGCCCGTCACGGCAAATTGCTCGGCATCGAGCGCAAGTTCTTGACTGAGCTCGTTGAGACCGTCATTTCCCAGAATGAGGGTGCTTATCCCGCTTTGCGCGAGCGTGCGGATTACATCTGCCGCGTCGTTGCAAACGAGGAAGACAGCTTCGCGCGCACGCTGGACAAGGGCCTGGCTCTTCTCTCCGGCATCCTCTCCGAGGTGCAGGAGAAGGGTGAGACGATCCTTTGCGGCGCAGACTGCTTTAAGCTTTACGATACGTACGGATTCCCGATCGATCTGACCCGCGAGCTTTCGGAGGAACGCGGCATTGCCATCGATAAGGCGGGCTTTGACGTTTTGATGAAGGAACAGCGCGATCGCGCCCGTGAGCGCAAAAAACAGGCAGGCGGTTGGGACGAGGTCATCGGCAACGAGAATCACGCGTTTGCCGCGACCGAATTCGTCGGTTATACCGAGAACAGCTGTGAGGCAAAGGTGCTCGCCATCCTCGGCGACGAGGGCGAGCAGGAAAGTGTCTCCGAAGGGGAAGTGACCCTCATCTTGGATCGCAGCGTCTGTTATGCAGAAGGCGGCGGTCAGGTGGGAGACGTCGGCACGCTGACCTTTGCGTCGGGCAGCGCCCTCATCACCGATACGCAGAAGAACGCCGCAGGCGTCTTCCTGCACAGCATCAAGCTGGAAAACGGCAGCATCTCCCTCGGCGACGTCGTCACCGTAAAGATCGATGCTGTTCGCCGCGCCGCGATCCGCAGAAACCACTCCGCCGTGCACCTTTTGCAGGCGGCTCTGCGCGAGGTGCTCGGAAGCCACGTCGAGCAGGCAGGCTCCTTTGTGGATGCACAGCGCCTGCGCTTTGACTTTAAGCACTTCACTGCGCTGACCGAGGAGGAGCTTTCGCGTGTGACTGCGCTTGTCAATGAAAAGATTTTGGAAAACCTTTGCGTGCAGACCGTCGTCACCGACATTGAATCCGCACGCAAGGCAGGTGCGATGGCTCTGTCCGGCGAAAAATACAGCGATCAGGTTCGTATGCTGAAGATGGGTGATTTCTCCACGGAGCTTTGCGGCGGTACCCACGTCGCCTCCACGGCAGAGATCGGCCTCTTCACTCCCGTGAGCGAAGTCGGCATTTCTGCAGGCGTGCGTCGCATCGAGGGCGTTACGGGACTCAACTTCCTGAAGCTCTATACGCAGGAGATCGCCGCCTCCGTCGAGACGGCGGCCGCGCTCAAGTGCCCCAACCGCCACGAAAACGCGAAGAAAGCCGCCGAGACCGTGACGGCTCTTGCACAGGAGAAAAAGACGACGTCTTCTCTGCGCGAGAAGCTTGCCGTTGCCTCCGTGTCCGAGCTGGAAGCCAAGATCGTGACGGGTGAGCGCGCGGATCGACTCTTTGCGGAGCTTTCCGATACCACGCCCGAGGCCATGCGCCTCTTGTGCGATCTTTTGAAGGATCGTCACAGCCGCCTTGCGGCGGTGCTTTGCACCGTCTCTGACGGCAAGGTGCTCTTCTCGGCCTCCTGCGGCAAGGAGGCCGTGGCAGCCGGCCTGTCTGCGGGCAATCTTCTCAAGACCATTTCCCCGCTTTGCGGCGGTGGCGGCGGCGGCCGTCCCGACAGCGCTCAGAGCGGCGGCAAAAACCCCGCCGGCATCCCCGATGCCCGCGCCAAATTCGAAGAACTCGCCACCCTGTAACGCGAAAGGAGAGAACGATGGCAGATTGCATCTTCTGTAAGATCGTCGCGGGTGAGATCCCGTCGAACAAAGTCTATGAGGACGAGAAGGTCTTGGCGTTTCACGACCTCAATCCGCAGGCGCCCGTCCACGTGCTTCTCATTCCGAAGCGCCACATCACCTCCGCAGGGGATGTGACGGCGGAGAATTCCGATTCGCTCGCCGCATTGTTTGAGGCCGTGCCGAAGGTTGCCGCGCTCCTCGGTGTCGCTGAGGACGGATTCCGCCTCATCACCAATACCGGTACCCACGCCTGCCAGAGCGTGAAGCACTTGCATTTCCATTTGATCGGCGGCGTTCAGCTGTCGGAACGTATTCTCTGATGGCACTCATCGGAGCAAAAGAGTTAAAGGCGCGCCTGTCGGCTCATCCCACAGGCGCTTACCTCTTTTTCGGGGAAGAAGAGCACTTAAAGCGTGTCTATCTTTCCCGTTTCCGTGCGCTGATCACGGAAAATGCGGAGTTTAACAGCACGGTTTTGGAGGTGGGGGAGAACGATCCCGTCTCGCAGATCGCCGCCGAGATGGATCGGCTGCCCTTTCTCTCGGAGCTTCGCTTTTTGGAGGTGCGCTCTCTTGCGCTCCATCGCCTGTCCGAGAAGGATGTCGTGCGTCTGCACGCGCTTTTGGCAAAATGCCCCGAGGATTTGATCGTCATTTTCTATTTCTTTGAGTGTGACGTTCCCTTCAGCGGCAACATCCCGAAAACGCAGAAGAAGCTCAAGGATCTGGACGTGTTCAAGAACCTGCCCGAGAACGTCACCGTGGTGCATTTTACCCATCCCAAAACGGGCGAGCTTTTGCAGTATTACGACGCAAAGTTCAAAAGCCGCGGCGTCTCTGCCGCAAGGGACGTTTTGGAACTGTTCTGTACCCGCGGCGCGGGGAATATGACCCTGCTTGAAAACGAGAGCGAAAAGCTGATTGCCCTTGCGTCTGCCTCGGATCGTTGTGTGACGCGGGCGATGGTGGAGGAGGCACTCCCCGCGTTGACGGAGACGATGGTCTATAAACTGTCCGATGCCATTGAATCCGCCGACGCCGCGCGCGCGCTCAAGGAGTACAATACTCTGCGCGCAATGAAGTTTGAGCCCATCCCCTTGCTTGCGTCGATCAGTCGTGCCGTGGCGAATCTTCTGCTTGTCAAAGGCTCTCTCTCCGAAGAAGAGGCTGAAATGAAGTTTTCCCTCAAGCCCTTCCGCACACGCGCCTTGAAGACGCGTGCCGCAAAGATGCAAAAGGAGGATCTCGTTTCTGCCCAGCTTCTCTGCAGTGAAACGGATCGAAAGCTCAAAAACACCTCGCTGGATGCAGATCTTCTGCTTACCACGCTCATCGTCTCCCTCTGTCAAAAGCTCGGAGGCCGCGCGTGATTCATCTGGATTGTGCCGTGGTGGTGGAGGGCAAGTACGACCGCGCCCGCCTCGCTTCTTTGATCGATGCACCCATTTTGCAGACGGACGGATTCGGCATTTTTCGTGACAAGGAGCTCTGTGCGTTGATCCGGCGATATGCCGACACCTGCGGGATTCTCGTGCTGACGGATTCCGACAGCGCAGGAAAGCTCATCCGCGGCCGCATCGCATCCATCGTTGGGAACGAGGCGAAGGTCACGCACCTTTACATTCCGAAGATCGAGGGAAAAGAGCGCCGCAAGACGGCACCCTCCAAGGAGGGACTGCTCGGCGTGGAGGGGATGGATACCGAGACGCTTTCGGCAGTCTTCTCGCGCTATCGGGCGGCGGAAAAAAGAGAGCGCGAGCCCTTGACTCGCGCCGATCTGTATGAGCTTATGCTGTTTGGTGCCCCCGATTCCGCCGCGCGCCGCGCCGCACTACTTCGGTCCTTTGATCTGCCGGAGGATCTCGGGGTCAATCGAATGCTGGATGCATTGAGCTTCCTGGTCGGAAGGACGCAGGTTTACGCCCGTTGTCGGGAACTGTTTACTGTGTAAAAAAGGAATAGTAGTTTGTAGATCGCTTGCCGAAGAATTCTTCGGCAAGCGTCTTCTTTTCCTTTTTTTCGGCACGCTCCTTGGAGAAGGGAAGAAAGGGTGCGCCCATCAGAGCGTAGCGAAGCGCATCGGGGGCGTGGGTGATCTCGTGCGGGTGGAGCGCGGCGTCTTCGGGTACGTTTTTGTCAAATTGCAGTCGGGGGAGCGTGCGGCAGAGCTCCGTGCAGGAGGAAAAGATCTGCAAAAAAGGAGTCGAATCCGCGGCGGTGCTTTGCAAAAATTCACGCACGCGCCGAAAGCCCGCAATGCGTGCGTTGTCTGCGCGGCACAGTCGGGAAAGCCCCGCCGCACAGAGCAGGTCGAAGCCCCCGCGCCCCGTCTCCTGCCTTCTTCCCGCAAGGTCGGGCGGTGCCAGAATGAAACGCGCGCGCGGCCCGAGCTTGTCACGGGAGGCGATCTCCTCGGCGGCGCGGGAGAGGATGAGATCGCTTTGGCAGAATTCGCGGAACACGTAGAGGTGGGAGCGATCCCTTGGGTAGGCAAGCCAGAGGCAGGCGGTGCGGTCCAGCCCGTAGTCGAAGGCGGCAAAGCATTCCCAGTCTTCGGGGATCTCAAAGGGCTCGCAGACGTGCCGCGCGCGGTCGAATTCGGGGAAAAATTGCCCTTCGAACACGTCCCAGTCTCCGTAGAGCATCGCGCGGCGGCGCACGGGAGGCAAGGCCTCAAGCGTTTTGACGTAGTCGGGATTTTTTTGCATCAGGTATTCGTTGTCATAGACCTTTGCGGGGATGAAGGTGTAGTCCTCGGCAACCTCTCCCGCGCGATAGACGCGGTCGATGAACAACCGCTTAACCCACGCGTGTCCCACTCCGCCGGGGTTGCAGGTAAAGTACATGCGCGGCACAAAGTCGTCTTTGAGGTTTCCCGAAAGACGGTTGCACTCGGTGAGCGCGAGGTATTGCTCCTCGGTAAACTGCGTTGCCTCTTCCATCCCGATGACCTCGTAGGCCTGTCCTTGGTATTGGAGAATATCGCCGTCGCCGGCAAGGTAGCCGAGCTTGATGCGGCTTTGGTTTTGGAAGAGAAATTCACGGCTGCTTTCACGATAGACGGCAAGCCCCTTGAGTTCGCGGCGCAGGGGATTGATGTGATTTTCGCGCAGCTCGGGCAGCGTGCGGCGCAGAAGCAGGATCTGGATGCCGGGGTATTTGAGGGCGAGCATCGAGAGCTTTTTTCGCATCGCGAAAGATTTTCCGCCGCCGCGCGCACCACCGTATGCGATGCGCTTGGAATCGGCCTTGAAAAAAGCCTCCTGCGCGTGAGAGGGGTGGATATTTTTCAAAAATCGCTCGATTTTTTTCATCGGGTGCTTGACAAATCCTTTCGCGTTTGTTATAGTTTGTGCGTACACAGGGGTGCTGCCCTACGGCGGCTGAGATGAGGTATGAGCCTCGAACCCTTTGAACCTGATACGGTTAATACCGGCGCAGGGAGTCATACTTGGCTTTTCTTCCGCATGGTGTTGCCGTGCGGAATTTTCTTATTTTAGGAGGTTTTCTTTATGAAACACAGTTCCGTACGCCGCCTGACCACCACAGCCCTTTTGCTTGCCGTTTCGGTGATCTTGGCATTTTTGAGCGATGCTTTGAATCTGCGCCTGCCGATGGGCGGTTCGATCACGCTTGCCAGCATGCTGCCGCTTGTGCTCATCGCGTATCTGTATGGAACGGGATGGGGACTTTGCGCCTCGTTCTGTTATTCGCTCATCCAAATGTTCATCTTGAGCTGGCGCACCGTCTCGGCGTTCTTTTTGCCGGACAGCGATTCGTATATGATCCTTTGGCAAGCACTCCTCGTTTGCCTGCTCGATTATATCGTGGCATATACGGTCATCGGCTTTGCAGGTCTCGTGCGGAAAAACAAGCCGCGCCTTGCCCTGCCGCTCGGCGCACTCATCGGCGTGGGATTGCGCTACGTCGTGCACATCGTCTCAGGTGCGATCTTCTACGGTGCGTGGGCAGAGTGGTTCTTTGAAGAGGGAAGCGAGCTTCCTGCGGCGTTCAACGCGTTCTTCTTGGAGCATTTCTCGGGCACGATGCTCTCCGTTTCCTACTCCGCCGTTTACAACGGACTCTATATGATCCCCGAGATCCTTCTCACCGTTCTGTTTGCCGCGGCCATTGCCTTTTTGCCGCAGCTTCAGAAGGCGAAGCAATAACTCACTTTACCCAGGCGTCAAACGCCTCGGGGAACTCCTCCGAGGGGAGGGCGGCCTCGTTTTTCCAACGGGGAAAGTTGACGGACAAAAACAGTTTCGTCCCGGAAAAGCTCTCTTTGTAAAAGAGCTTTTCCTCTGCATACTCCTCAATGGCAAGAAGCGCCGAAGCGATCAGCTCGGCGCTTTTTTCATCCTTGCAGGAAAGCATTTCCTCGCGGCTTTGAAAGCCGAGTGCACGGGCAAGCCCCGTAACGGTTAAGGGGCGCGTGATCTCGCAGAGCACGTTGCCCTCCTCGTCGGTTTTCGGGGTGCCGTCTTTTTGGTAGATGGGACTTTTGCGGGAACTGAAATAGGCGTCAATGCCGCGTTTGATCTGTCTCGGTGTGGGCATGGTCTCCCTCTTTTCTCGGTTTTGGAAGAGGATAGGCTTGTTTTCTCCTGACAGGCAATGACAAACTCCCCCTTCTCGGCATATACCGATAAAAAAGGGGGGATGAAGGTGCTGGTATCCGGCTCTGTCTGCGAGGTGTATGAGGAAGAGGCGCGTTTGAATCTGTGTGACGAGGTGCTCTACGGCCATTCGGTGACGTTGATCAAAGAAAAGGGAGATCACTCACTCATTCGGACGAAGGGGGGCGCCGTCGGCTGGGTGAATACGCGAGAGCTGGCGGCGATCACCGAAACCGAAGGAGAGTACGTCGCTCTTTATCGCACGGACGTGCTCGGCGCTGCACGGATCACCTCGCCCAAAGTGTTTGCCTTGCCGCGCTTCGCACGCGTTTGCGTGCAGGGAGAGCGGGACGGCTTTTGGCGCGTGCGGCTGTTGGACGGCAGATGCGGATACGTGCATAAGGCACATCTTGCCCCGCGGAACGTTGCCCCTCCCACGCCGGACGAGATCTGTTCCGAGGCACTTTCGCTTTTGGGCGTGCCGTACCGCTACGGCGGCAGAACGGCGGATGCTTTGGACTGCTCGGGGCTTATTTCTCTGGTGTTCGAGCGATTCGGCGTCGTTGTCTATCGCAACACGTGGGATCTTTTTCGCTTGGAAATGTTGCCGGAAGCCGAGGCGCGGCGCGGGGATTTGGTCCTCTTTCAGGGACACGTCGGTCTGCTTCTGACCCCCACCCGTTTTCTTCACGCAAGTGCCGCCATCGGCTTTGTTGCCATCTCTTCTCTGGAGAAGACGTCGCCCCTCTTCGATGCCGCACACACCGCGGAGGGTTATACCTTCTGTCGCCTGCTTCCGGGTTGAACCCGACAAAAAAGCACCAAGGAAATTTCCTTGGTGCTTTGTGGTATTTAGGTTATTCGCCTTCTGTGGTTTCTTCCTCGGCTTCTTCCTGCTCTTCGCGAGCGGCAAGCCAGGCAACGTTCTTATTCTTGTAATCGTTGAGGGTGGCGTTGGTGAAGTTCACGGTGCCGAAACCGGTCTTGGAAAGGCCGGAGATCTCAGAGGTGGTCAGATAGCAGTTGGACCAGAAGGCCAACGGAATGACGGGCATTTCGTCGATCAGCATCGTTTCCATTTCGTGCAGGATACGGGTGCGCTCTGCACGGTTGGTAGCGGCAAAGGCGCTGTCTGCAAGCTCGTTGTACGCCGCGTTGTCAAAGCCGGTCATGTGCGGGGTGGTGAAGTCGCCGTCCACGTCCACGTAGTTGCCCGAGTAGGGAGTGGCAAAGGGCATCAGGAAGGAGTAGGCGGTCGAGGACAGACCTTGATAGTCCAGAAGAAGCACGTCGAAATCCTGAGATTTCAAGATGTTGTTGTAGATCTTTTCGTTGCAGGGGGACAGGGTGACGTTCAAACCGATGCTTTCCCAAGCGCTTTCCAGAAGCAGGGCAACGTTTTCGTGCTTGACGCGGTAGGCAAGGGTGATTTCCGCATCCTTTCCGCTGACGCCGTTGAGAAGCTCACGGGCGGCTTCCACGTTGGCTTCGGTGGAGATCAGATCGCCGCCGACCTTGCGGAAGGAGGTGCCGCTTTTGGCATCAAAGACGCCGTTTGCCACAAAGCCCGTGGCGGGGGTGGCACAGTAGCCGAAGGCCTTGGCCAAAGCATTGCGATCCAAAACCAGCGACATGGCTTGACGGACGGCTTTGTTCTTCATCGCGTCGTGTTGATTGTTCAGGTACAGGGAGGCGGTGGAGAGCAGGTCGTCGCGCTGCGCCTTCGACAGCATGGATTCGGCGCCGTCGGGGATGACGTTGACGTCAAGATAGTGCAGATTCTTGGAGACAAGGTTGTTCCAGTTGTTCACGTTGGACGCAGAGTGGTCGATGTAAAGCTTCGCGGGCTTCACGTACGTGTTGGGGTTTTCGTTCTTGCTCGGATCCAGATCCAAGAGGTAGTTGGAGGACTTGTCGAGCATGTACTCGTTTTCGTTCATAGCCGTGGCGGCGAAGGGACCGCAGGAGAGGAAGTTCTCGGTATCGGTTGCCCAAGTATCGGAATATTCACCCACCACGTCGTAGCGAAGCGGCACGAGCGAGGGGCTTGCCACGGTCTCAAGGAAGAGGTCGATGTCGATCTTCTTTTCCAGCTCCACGCGCAGGGTGAAGCGGTTGGGAGCGGAGACGCCCAAGGAATCCACGGTCATTTCACCGCTCTTGACCTTGGAGGCGTTCTTGATGTCGTAAAGCAGGCAGGCGGCGTTGGAGGAAACGGCGGGGGAGAGCAGGCGCTTCCATGCGTACACGAAGTGGTCGGCAAGCAGGGCGCGACCGTCGCTCCAGTGCGTGTCCTTGAGCGTAAATTCAATGAAATACTCCCCGCGCTCGTCGTTGAAGTCGGTGATCCATTTTTCGGCAAGGCCGGCTTTCACGGAGCCGTCCTCGGCGATCACGGTCAGACCTTCAAAGAGCAGGGTGGTGTACTTAAATACATCCTTGTCGTAGATCATTGCCGAAGGATCGAGGTTCGCTTCGGCCTCGGTCAAATAGATCGGAATGATGGCGCCGCGATCATCGGGATCGAAGGCGCAGGATGCAAACGCAAGCACGACGAACGTCGCACTCAGGCAAAGCGCAAGAAAACGTTTCATGGAAATCCTTTCTGCGAAATGGGTCGCAAACAAAAATCTACAAAATATTATAGCACGAAGAAAGCGTTTTTTCAATTCCTCGGCAAAAATTTTTTTCGTTTTTCTAATGCTCTCGGGGCAGCACGCAGATCTCGTGGGCGGTGGAGGAAAAGGGGAGGAGTTCGGCGCTTGGCACGCAGGTGCGGAGCACCTCTTGCACAGCGTCGCAGAAGAGCACTTCGCTGCCGTAATGGCCCGCCTCCACAAGGGTTTTTCCGGCGTGGGAGGACAACAGACGGCGGTGATGCGCCACTTCGCCTGTCACCATTGCGTCGATTGAAGACTTGGCGAATTCGTCAAGATAGTCCCCTGCCGCACCGCCGACGACGGCAACGGTGGAGATCATCCCGTCGCCCTTGGTCAGAAGCACGTGCGTGCCGAGAGCGTCTGCGACGGCCCGGGCAAAGTCCTCGGGGACGAGCGGCGCGGGGAGCACGCCGATGCGACCCAAGGGCAAAACGTCCTCCGCAAGCCCGAAGGGTGCGATGCTTTGCAGGTGCAATCGGTGCGCGAGCGTGTCGTTGATGCCGCATTTTCCCGCGTCAAAACGGGTGTGCAGGCTGATGTGCGCGACGCTGTGCGTCAAGAGGCGCGTAGCGTTTTCCGCATCCATCGAGGAGGCGGGGTCCAGCGTACGTACGGGCGCAAACAGGATGGGGTGGTGAGTCAG
>JAZRZY010000090.1:0-8471 GCA_045601605.1 Eubacteriales bacterium | reverse complement strand
CCTCGCCGCAGGAGCCTTTTGACCAGAAAGCCCAATTCAAAGATGGCCGAGACTCCCGCCCGGAAGAAGGCCCCCGCAAAGAAGCCTGCAGCCAAGAAGACTGCCGCCAAGAAGGACGCTGAATAAAGCTCTTTTCAAAAGTCCCCACAGATCTGTGGGGACTTTTTTGTATCCCACAACGCAGGCAGGCAAAACAAAAAGAGGGCAAAAAGCGACAGATGAAATCCCGAAAAAAGAAGTGCGAAAATCCAAACGGCACCCAAAAAGCAAAGGGTGAGACATTCCGCACGACGGCAGATGGCTTCTGCTCTTTCCGGCTCCCCTCTGCAGCAAAGCAAAGCGTAAAGCGCGCGTCCTCCGTCCAAGGAAGAAAGCGGGAGAAGATGAAAAAAACAAAGCGCCGCGTTGAGATAGAAGGCAAAAAAGCGAAGCTCACTCGGATCAGAGCGGATCAAGAGCAACACGAATCCGGCGGCGGCTCCGTTTGACAGCGGTCCGGCAAGATGCAAAAGGACGTCTGCACCGTAAGAAGAGGAAAAGAGATCCATCAAAAACTCCGCCCCGCCAAGCGTAATCTTGAGCCCGTAAACTCTGCGGTGCTGAAGAAGCGCCGCGAAAAGATGTCCCGCCTCGTGAATCAATGCGGAAGAAAGCAAGAAAAGCAAAACGCTTGCCTCATTGAAAAGAACCAAGCAAAGAAATCCGACGACGCCCAACGGATGGACGCGAATGAAAAAGCGCCTGTTTTGTGCGCGCGTCACACAAACGCCTCCGTTTGCTCCCGTATCCCGAAGACGGCGCGAGCCGTCTCGCTCTCCAAAAGGCGCTTCGTCACACCGCGGCTCAAGCACAAAAGCGAGTCTTCTCCGTTTCCGTCGCGGAAGAAAAAGACCAAGGCGAAGAAAAACAGAGCTAAAATCAGCCCTTTTAAAAAGGTGTTTTTCATTTTATTCCCCCATTCCCGCATCCATTTTATGAAGGGGGCTTCTTTTTTAGCACGTGGCAACAATGGTGTTGACAAGACGGGCTCGAAAGTGTATAATTCTATTTGTTAAATTAGTTGAGTTTCGGGCTTTTTTGCTCGTTTTACATCAACAGAGGAGCGTAACCTATGAAACTGAGCCGCACGATTTCTCTTTTGCTGGCAATGACCGCCGTTCTGTGCCTTTTGGCTGCCTGCACGGGCGATGTGCCCGAACCCTACGTACAGGACAAAGTGCTTGCCGAAGCAAACATCAATACCAAGATTGTCATTTTGGAAGAGAGCGAAGACAGCGAAGAACCGACCGAGAAAGTACTGTTGGATCGCGTGGTCAACGTCACCTCCACGACCAAGCCCGCACTTTCTCTCAAGGATCTGCTCAACACCCTCAACGATGAAAACATCATCCCCGTAACGCTGGTCTTTAACCGCATCACCTCCATCGAAAACTACGAGGCCACCGATACCCATATGTGGTTCTGGTCCATCAACGGCAACGGTGATGCCCCGATCGCAGGTGAGATCAAGGAAGGCACCAACGTCGTTCTGACGTATGCGGAAAAGACGGCAGATCTTGCCACCGACGATGCCGGCAACGTCCTCACCATGACCGTTTCCCTTTCCATCAAAGCAGGAAACGATACCATCTATTCCGGCGACTACACCGTGGAAGGCGAAAACTCCATCTCCGTCAAAGAGATCCTCAGGCGTCTGCGCGACGATGAGAAGGCGTTTGACCTCTCCGTGGCCGGCTCCATCAAGTCCATCAACGACTATAAAAAGAGTGATACCCGTGCGTGGAACATCTACGTGGACGGCGAACAGGTGAAGCCCTCCTCCAAGGTCAAGGACGGCAACAAGATCTCCATCCGCTTCGAAGAAGTGGAAGTCTGACAGACACACTCCCCTCGAAACCGAGGGGAGTTTTCTTTGAAACAAAAAAACGCACCCGTCAGGGTGCGTTTTTCAGATCATATTACATCTTAACCCAAGAACTTTGCTTCGCCGGTCAAAAGGGCCAAGACACCGCGATAGACGATGTCGGCACGTTCATCAAAGCGAGAGGCAAAATACTCCGCCTCTTCGCGCTGATCCAGATAGACGGAAAGATCCATCAGGGGGTATCTGCGGTCCGTGATGCTCAAATGTAAAATGTAACCGTCGCCGTTGGGGCGCACTTCGGCGTGAACCTCACTGCCGTCTTTGCGGTAAGCCAAAAGACGGGCGGCAGAACGGAGGACCTTCTTCTTGGTCTCTTCCAAAAGAGCGTTTTCCACGCTGGCAAGCAGTGCGCTTCCCTTCTTGCTGATGACAAACAGGGGTTCTTCCTGTTCGCCGATGCCTCGCTCTTCCAAAAGGCCGGCCTCTTTGAGCTCTTCAAAGCAATCCATGAACACAAAATAGTTCACCGTGCCGTCCCACAAAATGATCTCTGCCGTGGTCTGGTGGCTCAAAGGGCTCGCCATCTTTTCAAACAGATACAAAATATATACTTTGATGTGATATTCGTCGTTGATGCGTCTGGGCATACCATCCTCCGCAAATGTTGGTGCATTTATTATCTCACATTTTCCGTTGCAGGTCAAGTACACACTTTTGGGCAAGGCTGACAATCTCAAACGGCAAAATCGGAAAAACTTTATCTATTGTTTCTTAAAAGTCTTGACATATTTCGTTTGCGTGCTATAATAACTTTACCAATATTATCGGATGCGTGAGTCCATGGTCAATAACCCCAAAGATTTGCAAGGTTCTACCGTTTTTGTCGCGCCGCAGGATGATGGCGCGCTTTTATTTCGCGCAAAAAATGCAGATCCCGACGCGGTACACACCCTCATTGACCGTTACACCCCCCTGGTGCAAAAGATCTCTTTCACCTTTGTCGGCGTTCCCGAAAGCGAACGAGAAGATCTCGTGCAAGAGGGGCTCATTGCTCTGCACAAGGCCATTCTTCTCTACGATGAATCCTTGAGTTCCTTTTCCAGTTTTGCCTATCTCTGTGTGCGACGGAGCATGCTCTCCGCACTGAAGAAATACAACCGCCGCACCCCTACCGTATCCTACGAATCCTTGGAAGAGGATGCCGCCTCTCCCGCACTCAACCCCGAGGCGCTTTTCATCGACCGAGAAAACTGCACGGCGCTTTTCTGCCGTTTCGGAGAGGTCCTCTCCGCGTACGAAAACCGCGTGCTTTCCCTGACTCTTTCCGGCAAAAGCCCGAAAGAGACCGCCCGTCTGTTGGAAAAAAGCGAAAAGTCCGTCACGAACGCACTCAGCCGTGCGCGTGCAAAGCTCTCTTCGCTGCTTTCAAAATAACGTCTCCGCAAGCTCTCAGCGAGCGTGTTTCCAGCCGGAAGCAAGGCAGCGGTGCAAGTCCGCTCGGAGGCAAAACAACCACCATTTTTTATTTCTAAGCGAGGATGAAAGACATGTATCAGGACAAGACTTTGGTATGCAAGGACTGCAACAACGAGTTTGTGTTCACCGCCGGTGAGCAGGAATTCTACGCAGAAAAGGGCTTCCAGAACGAACCCCAGCGTTGCCCCGAATGCCGCGCAGCCCGCAAGGCCGCCAGCCGCGCCAACAAGGAAATGTTCGTCACCACCTGTGCCAACTGCGGCCAGGAAGCGAAGGTTCCTTTCCAGCCCAGCGACGACCGTCCCGTCTATTGCAGCGAGTGCTTCGCCGCAATGAAGCAGAAGTAATCTAAAAACAGCATTTTGCCCCGTCCCCTGTCTGTTTTTTGACTGCAAGGACCATCGGCATACACAAGTTTGGATTACCCCTAAAATGCACCCGATTTTCGGGTGCATTTTTCTTTGGACGCATCTCCTGCTCTCACGAGAAAATCCACTATTTTTCTTGCTTTTCAAACGCATATATGTTATAGTATTTTATGTATAAATGTATCCTCTCCACGCGCGCACGTACGCGTGCGCGTGCAAACGGCATTTTCTCCAGATTCAACACCCAAATTTTCGGAGGTTTCAAACTTGGCTTACACATTCAAAGGCGGCGTTCACCCCGGTGAATACAAGCTGACCGAACGCGCTGCCATCGTCACCCTTCCCGCTCCCGCGCATCTCTCCGTGCCGCTCTTGCAGCACATCGGTGCCCCTGCAAAAGCACTGGTGAAGGCAGGAGACGAGGTGCGCGTCGGCACGGTGCTGGCAGACAATCGCGAGGCGCTTTGTGTGCCCGTGCATTCCCCCGTCTCCGGAACGGTGACGGCCATTACGACCCGCATGGACGCAAACGGCCGTATGATCGAGCACGTGGAGATCGACAACGATTTCAACCGCACGCCCGCGGATGAAATCCGTCCTTTTACAAAGCCCATTTTGGAGGCAGAACCCGAAGAACTCATCGAACTGATCCGCAACGCCGGCATCTGCGGCATGGGCGGCGCAGGCTTCCCGACCCACGCAAAGCTGCGCTCCGTGCTTGGCGGGAAGGTGGATAAGCTTCTCATCAACGCGTGTGAGTGCGAACCGTATCTGACCGCTGATCACCGTCTGCTCTTGGAGGATCCCGCTGCCGTACTCGGCGGCATTAAGATCCTGATGCGCATCCTTGATCTCGGGGATGCAACGATCGCCATCGAGGACAACAAGCGCGATGCCGCCCTACTTCTGCGCCAAAGCATTCGCGACGAGCTCATCCGTGTACATCTTTTGAAGACCAAATACCCGCAAGGCGACGAGCGTCAGATCATCTACGCCGTCACGGGACGACAGGTGCCCACGGGCAAGCTTCCCGCCGACGTGGGTGCGGTGGTCGTCAACGTTGCCACCTGCGCGGCCATCTACCACGCACTTGTCACAGGAATGCCGCTGACGGATCGCATCGTTACCGTCACAGGAAACTGCGTGGCAAAACCCGCCAATCTGCGCGTGCCCTTCGGTACCTCGTTTGCCGATCTTTTTGAATTCTGCGGCGGTTTCACGGAAGAGCCGGACAAGATCATCACCGGAGGACCGATGATGGGTGCCGCCCGCTTCGACGGAGACGGCGTGGTGACGAAAACCACCTCCGGCCTGCTTGCGCTGAGCGAAGTGCACCACCGCGAAAGCGGCACCTGCATCCACTGCGGAAAGTGCGTTGAGGTCTGCCCGATGTACCTGATGCCGCTTTACTTTGCCGCCTATGCCAAATCCGGTGAATATCTGCGGGCACAGGAATTTGATCTGTTCTCCTGCGTGGAGTGCGGCAGTTGCGCACACATCTGTCCCGGCGGCGTGCCCCTGGTGCAATACATCCGCACCGCAAAGACCTATATCCGCGAACATTCCCCCAAAAAGTGAGGTTTTCGATGAAATTACTGCGTGTTTCCGCCTCTCCCCATCTTTACACAGAGGAGACCACCCGCGTTCTGATGCTGGACGTGGTGATCGCTCTGTGTCCCGCGCTGATCTGGGGCGTCTATCTCTTCGGTTGGCGTGCACTTGCCCTGACACTTTTGAGCGTGGCAAGTTCGGTACTCTTTGAGGCTCTCTACAACAAACTGATCAAAAAGCGCGTTCCCATCAAGGATCTCTCTGCTGTGGTAACGGGAATGCTTCTCGCGTTCACGCTTCCCCCGTCGCTCCCTTACCCGATGGTAATCCTCGGTGCGTTTTTCGCCATCGTCATCGTGAAGGGGCTCTTCGGAGGGCTCGGCAAGAACATCGTCAACCCCGCTCTTGCCGCACGCATCTTCCTGTTCATCTCCTTCCCCACCGATATGACGACCTATACCGCGCCGGGCACCCCCCTCTCCCTGTTCGGGGAGATTCCCGCAGATGCCGTTACGAGCGCCACGCCGCTCACCGCCCTCAAGAGCGGTCTTCTCCCGAATGAAACGACACTCAATCTGCTCTTTGGCTCCCGCGCGGGATGCCTTGGAGAGGTCAGCGCCCTGCTGCTTCTCGCAGGCGGCATCTACCTTGCGGTGCGCCGCGTCATTGACCTGCGTATTCCGCTTTCCTGCTTTGCCACCGTAGCAGTCCTCTGCTACTTCTTCCCGCAGGGGGAAGCTCCCGCCGTGGATTTTATGCTTGCAGAACTGCTCACCGGCGGTATGATCCTCGGTGCCGTCTTTATGGCAACGGATTACGTGACGAGCCCCGCTTCCTCCGTCGGACGCATCCTCTACGGCATCGGCATCGGTGCCCTGACCGTGTTCATCCGCTTCTTCGGCGGTTATCCCGAGGGAATCTCCTTCGCCATCCTCATTATGAATCTGTTCGTGTATTACTTGGATCGTTACACCCGTTCCAAACCCTTTGGGAAAGGAGGCGCAAAGAAGCGTGAAAAAGCAAAAGAAAACTGAAGTGCAAGCCAAAGAAAGCTCTGCCGTCTCCATCCCCTATCTGAAGATCATTCTCTGTCTCTTTCTCATTTGTACGATCTGCGCGGGAATGCTCGGTGCCACCTATCTCTTGACCGAAGCGCCCATCGCCGCCAACGAGAAAAACACGATCGATCAAAAATTGCGTGCCATCTACGGAGATGAGGTCACGGTAGATTACGACGTTCCCGTGCCCGAGGGGCAAAACGCCGTTGCCGTCTATCTCGCCAAGGATCCCGAAGGGAAAAACCTCGGCTATGCCATCCGCGTGCTTTCCCCCGGCTTTTCCGGAGACATTGATATGATCGTCGGCTTTCACGCAGATGCAAGCGTACGCAAAGTGGAGATCATCTCCCTTTCCGAGACAGCCGGTCTCGGCAGTCTCGTCCAAGAAGAGTCGTACCTTGCTCAGTACAGCGGAAAATCCGGTGAATTGGTGCTCAAGGAAGACATCGACGCCGTTTCCGGCGCCACACGAAGCTCCCGTGCAGTACTTGCCGGCGTCAACAGCGCCACCGCGTGCCTTGCGGCACTCGGCGTCTGAAAGGAGAAAGTCTTATGAAACATAAACTTTCCGCCCTTTGCCGCGACGGACTTCTGGACAACAATCCGGTCTTCATCCAGCTGCTCGGCATCTGTTCCACCCTCGCCGTCACCACAAGCCTTGCAAACGGCATCGGAATGGGGCTTGCTATGACGATCATCCTCGTCTGCTCCAACGTATTCATTTCGCTTCTGCGCCGTTTCATTCCTCCGCAGACGCGCATCGCGGCCTTCATCGTCGTCATCTCCACCTTTGTGACGATCGTCGATCTGCTTTTGAAAGCCTATCTGCCCGCTCTTTCCAATTCGCTCGGCCTCTTCATTCCGCTGATCGTGGTCAACTGCATCATTCTCGCACGCGCGGAATCCTTTGCCTCCCAGAACGGTGTTTTGGACTCGCTGTTTGACGGCTTGTTCATGGGCCTTGGCTACACCCTTGCTCTGGTCCTCATTTCCGCCTTGCGCGAACTGCTCGGAAGCGGCGCCATTCTCGGCTACCGCCTCCTGCCCGAAGGAGTGCCCTCCATCGCCTTCTTCCAGACGCCTTCCGGCGCCTTCATCGCGCTGGGCATCATCACCGCTCTCGCCCGTGCGCTCATCGAAAAGCTCAAGGCGCGCAAAGCGCCGAAGATCAAGCACTGAGGAGGAATGAATATGAATCTTGCATCTTTGCTTCTCATTGCCTTTTCCGCCATCGTGGTGGAGAACTTTATCTTCTCCCGTTTCCTTGGTGTTTGCCCCTTTCTCGGGGTCTCCAAGCAGCCCGCCACCGCATTCGGTATGGGGCTTGCCGTCACCTTCGTCATCACGGTCTCGAACTTTCTGACCTTCGAGATCAACGAATTCATCCTGAAGCCCTACGGTCTGGAGTTTTTGCAGACCATCGCCTTCATCCTCGTCATCGCCGTGCTCGTTCAGCTTCTGGAGATGTTCTTCAAACGCTATATCCCCGTCTTATACCACGCGCTGGGCATCTACCTTCCGCTGATCACCACCAACTGTGCCGTGCTCGGCGCCGCTCTTTTGGCGGTGGAGAACTACTCAAGCGTGCTTGAGGCCACCTTCTTCGGATTCGCCTCTTCCATCGGCTTTTTGGTAGCCCTCCTCATCTTTGCGGGCGTACGGGAGCGCCTGGTGTTTGCCGAAGCTCCTCGCGCCTTCCGCGGAATGCCGCTTGCCCTCATTGCCGCCGGACTTTGCGCCATGGCCTTCTCCGGCTTTTCCGGAATCCAACTCTAAGGAGTCACTATGGAGATCATTCTTTATTCCGTTCTTTGGTTTTCCCTCTTCGGAGCAATCTTCGGCGTAGCTCTCGCTCTGTTTTCCAAGCTCTTCTTTGTGAAGACGGATGAAAAGGTCGAAGCCATCCGCGCAACTCTGCCCGGAGCCAACTGTGCCGGATGCGGCTTTGCCTCCTGTGACGCCTGCGCCGAGGCGATCGCCAAAGGCGAAGCAGACATCAACGCCTGCACGGTTGCCGACGATGCCGCACACGCCTCCATCGCCGAAACGATGGGTGTAAAAGCCAAAAAAAGCGTGCGTATGCGCGCTCAGGTCATGTGCAGCGGCACGAGTGACCTCGCCCGCCAAAAATATCTGTACGACGGCGCGCCCGAC
>JAZRZY010000089.1:0-8538 GCA_045601605.1 Eubacteriales bacterium | reverse complement strand
GATAGCCCCAGTTGCCTTCCTAAGACCGCTTGGCCTCCGACTTTCAAAAGGACAACCCCAAAAACTTCCTCCTCATGCACGCAATGGGTCCGAACGTGGCCGGTGTCATCGGTTCTGCCGTCGCCGCCGGCGTCTTCATCGTTCTGTTCCGCAATTTTGCTTGATCCTACCGAATTACCAAGGAGACCTACTATGGCAGTTAAAATTTGTGAAACCGTACTGCGCGACGCGCACCAGTCCCTCGTCGCCACGCGTATGACCACCGAGGAGATGCTCCCTGCTCTGGAAATGATGGACAAGATCGGCTATCATTCTCTGGAATGCTGGGGCGGCGCTACCTTTGACTCCTGTCTGCGCTTTTTAGACGAAGATCCCTGGGATCGTCTGCGCACCATCCGCGACCACGTGAAGAATACCAAACTCCAGATGCTCTTCCGCGGTCAGAACATTCTCGGCTACCGTCACTATGCCGACGACGTGGTGGAATACTTCGTCCAGAAGTCCATTGCAAACGGCATCGACATCATCCGCATCTTCGACGCCCTCAACGATCCGCGCAACCTCAAGGTCGCCATCGACGCGACCAAGCGCGAAGGCGGTCACGTGCAGGCGGCGTTCTCCTATACGACAAGCCCCGTCCACACCAACGAATACTTTGCCACCTTTGCAAAGCAGCTTGAGGAAATGGGCGCCGATTCCATCTGCATCAAGGATATGGCCGGTCTGCTTCGTCCTTACACCGCTTACGAGCTTGTCAAAAAGCTCAAGGAAAGCGTCAACATTCCGATCGAACTGCACACCCACTACACCGCAGGTCAAGCTTCCATGACCCTCATCAAAGCGATCGAAGCCGGTTGCGACATCATCGACACCGCGCTTTCGCCGCTCGCTATGGGTACTTCCCAGCCCCCGACGGAATCCATCGTTGCCGCCCTGCAGGATACCGAGTACGACTCCGGCCTCTCGCTTGAAAAGCTTGATGAGGTGGCACAGTGCTTCGAGCCGCTTCGCAAGGCATACCTCGAAAGCGGTCTGCTCGACCCCAACGTCATGAAGGTCAGCGCCAACGCACTCATTTATCAGGTTCCCGGCGGTATGCTCTCCAACCTGATGAAGCAGCTCAAGGATGCCGGACAGGCCCACAAGCTCGACGAAGCCCTCGCCGAAGTTCCGCGCGTGCGTGCGGATGCGGGTTATCCCCCGCTCGTCACCCCCTCCTCCCAGATCGTCGGCACGCAGGCTGTTCTCAACGTGATGAACGGCGAGCGCTACAAGATGGTCACCAAGGAGTTTAAAGGCATCGTTCGCGGCGAATACGGCCAGACGCCCGTGCCGATCAGCGACGAGTTCCGCAAGCAGATCATCGGTGATGAAGAGCCGATCACCTGCCGTCCCGCCGACAACATCCCGCCCGAGCTTGACAAGTTGCGCGCAGAGATCGCCGAATACATCGAGCAGGACGAGGACGTTCTCTCTTACGCGCTCTTCGGTCAGGTTGCCACCAAATTCTTTGAAAAGCGCAAGGCGAAAAAGTATCGTCTTGATGCCGATCATGCAAACGCCGAAACACAGGTGCACCCCGTCTGATCGATACCAACCGAAAAGGCACAGACTTTCGTCTGTGCCTTTTCTTTGTTTTTTGTTTGAATCGTCGATCAAACCACGATTCCCCGCAGCTTCAAGCGCAAATGATCCGCGATCATGGCGATGAACTCGGAATTGGTCGGCTTACCCTTGCAATTTTGAACCGTGTATCCGAAGTAGGAATTCAGAACGTCCACGTCGCCCCTGTCCCACGCGACTTCAATGGCGTGGCGGATGGCGCGCTCCACGCGAGAAGAGGTCGTGTCGAATTCGCGCGCGACCGTGGGATACAGCGTCTTGGTCACCTCGCCGATGATTCGATTGTCCTGCACGACCATCATAATGGCAAAGCGCAGATAACGATAACCCTTAATGTGCGCGGGAATTCCGACTTGGTGAATGATCCGAGTGACGTGAGCCTCCAGATCGCTGGCTGCATCCCGTTTTTCGCCGGAAGCTTCTTCCCCTGAAAAGCGGGAAAGCGTATAGCGGATCTTTTCCGCAAGATTGGCATAATCGAAGGGCTTGATCATACAATTTGCCACGCCTGCGGCAAACGCTTCCTCCAAAAGCCGCTTATCTGCAATGCCTGTCACAAGAATGAATTGCGGTGCATTTGCCGCCTGACGACGCACTTCGCGGATGAGAGCCGTCAAATCCAACCCGGGAAACCAAAGATCCAGTAACACCACGTCCGGCATCAGCCGCACGATATCCAAAAGTGCCTCCTGTCCGTCTGCGCTGTCTCCCACCACCTCAAAGCCGAGTCTGGTCAGATTCTCGCGGCACACATGCCGATAATCACTCCCCGAATCCAAAAGATAAACTCTGTATTTCTGATCGTTCATATTTTTCCTCCTGCCATTTATTGGTAACTTGTGTGCACTAACTTTACCATAATTTACCAAATTATGCAAGAGGTTGGCGAAAGAAATTTCCATTTTTTACCAAGTTTGGTGTTTGTTCCAAATTTCCGGCGCGCCGCTTTTGCAACTTGCACAAAAGCGAACTTGTTTTTGTCGAAACGAGGCGACAACCAAATCCCCGACCGCCTCGTCTTTCGGTTTTCCGTTCTTGGCGCCGTCGCCCGCTCCCGTTCCGAATGCCGCCAAAGCGTTGCCCGAACATCCGCGCACCGTCCCGGAAGCCGCGTCCGAATGCCGAATCGACCGAATACGTAATAAAAAGGATGCACGATCGTGCATCCTTTTTATTACGCCGCATTCAGCATATTTTCAATGAAGATTCCGTAGCCCTTGGCGGGATGGCGCACAAGCACGTGCGTCAAAGCACCGATGAGCTTCCCGTCTTGCAGGATGGGACTTCCGCTCATCCCTTGAACGATGCCGCCCGTTTTTTCCAGCAGACGCTCATCCGTCACCGTAACAACGAAATTCTTGGTCTTGCGCCCATCGTTTTGGATCTCATCAATGAGCACCTCGTAGTAACTCGCTTGCTCGCCCTCCACGGTACAACGCACCAGAGCGGCACCTTCGTGCACTTGGGAAGCGTCTGCCACTTCCACGAGGGGAGCGTTATCCGCAAACTTTGCTTGCCCAAACACACCGCAGGACGTGTTTTTCGAAACGCTGCCGATCACCTCTTGTCCGAAGGCAGCACGCAGTTCCCCGGGCGCGCCCACCTTTCCACGCACAACGCTTTTCAGATGCGCTTCATAGACCGAGCCTTTTTCCAAAAGCAAGGCAGGATCTCCCTCACGTTCTGCAATGGCGTGACCGAGTCCTCCGAAATTGCCGGTTTTGGGATCATAATACGTCACGGTTCCGACTCCCGAGAGTGCCTCCTTTACCCAAAGACCTGCGTGATACTTTCCGTCGGCATCCCCGCGCCGCACGTGAAGGTGCGTCTCTTTTCTCTCCGCTCCGCGCAGGAAAGAGACCGTTACCACCTCTTGCTTCGGACTTTGCAAAGCAGACAGAAAATCGTCCAGATCCTCCACTTTCGAATTCTGCACCCGCACGATGAGATCTCCCGGCAACAGTCCCGCATTGGATGCGGGCGACACCGACTGTCCCTCCGATTCAAACGGAGCAAAATCCGTCACGAGCACACCGGCAAGATCCAGTTCCACACCGAAAAGTTCCCCGAGCGCCACAACTTCTCGCGTATCATGGGCGAAGACCCTTGAACCGTCTGCATGGATGCAAAGAAAGCTTACCAATGCCAAAATAAATCCGGTTACTCTGTGTTTTAATTTCATGATGCATTCCTTTTCGACCGCATTTGCGGCCAAAGTTACTCTTTGCAATTTTTCGTTTTTTCACCCTTGCAAAGTATCCTATTTGCCGCAATTTTTTCCTTCGAAAACGGGAGCACATCATTTTTTTGAATTTTTGTTTCGATGTTGAATTCTTCCAAGAATTGTGGTATAATTTTCTGTAACTTGGTATCGACCAACTATAACGTTTGAAAGGAAGTTTTTTCAAAATGGCCAAGAAAAAGTTTTCACTGGCAAAATCTGCCGAAGAACTGCGCGAAAGCCGCGCGACCTCTTCCACCAAATACTGCGAATATGCCGTTCACAAGGACAAGACCTTCTTGACCTACCTTGCCAAGGTCGGCGCGGTCCTCGCTCCTATCGCCGTATTCGTCGCGCTCCTTCTCATTCTCAAAAAGATTCTTCCCTCCGGTGGTAGCGACATGCTCGTCGGTGTCATCGGCGGTATCGGCTTCGGTTCTTTGAGCCTGTATCTCATCTTCACCCTGCTGCGTCTGACCAACATCGACTACGAATACGTCCTCTGCGACGGTAAAATGGAAATGGTCCAGATCTTCGGCGGCTCCAAGCGCAAGATCATCTTCCGTCAGAAGATCCTCGATATGGACATCATTGCACCCGCCAACGGCCAGTGGGCAGAAGAATACAAGGACTACCTCGACGAGTCCAAGTACGACAAGGTGCTTCGCTGCTGCTCGAACATGAACACCACCGACCTGTACTTTGCCTCCTTCACCCACGAAAAGCTCGGCAAGACGCTCGTGTACTTCAACGGCATCAAGAAGTCCGTGGACATCTTCCGTTACCACAGCACCAAGACCGTGGTGAAGCCCGGCATCCTGTAAAAACAATCCTACCAACGCTTATTACACGAATTTTGTGAGGTGATCGATGTTGAAGCAATTCACTTCCCGTTTTCTCGCCCTGTGTCTTGCGGCGACGCTTTTTGCCGCGCTTCTTTGCCCCGCGATGGTGGCAAGTGCGGCGTCTAAAACGTTTCGCATTCACGAAGGCAACATCGTCATCGCGCCCGACGGCGACGGGCTTTCCGTCACCGTCGGCGAGAAGCGTACTACCCTTCTCGCGGGCACTGAAATCATCATCGAAGGTGCCGACACGACCACCAAAAACACGATTCGCATCTGTGACAACGTTACGGCGAGCGTCACGCTCTCCGGCGTACGCATTGAATCCACCGGATTTTTGAGTGCGCCTTTAGAGCTTTGTTCCGCCGAAAACGTCACACTTACCTTGGTCGGCGCAAACTCCCTCAATGCTCCCGAATATATGGCCGCCCTCCAGGTCAACCGCTACGCCAATCTCACCATCACGGGAGAGGGCTCTCTCTCTGCACGCGGCGGTATCAGTGCCGCCGGCATCGGCGGAGGTTGGAAAAGCAAAACCGCAGGATCTCCCTCCGGCTCCATCACCATCGGCGGCTCCGTCCTCGTCAGCGCATACGGCGGTGACTTCGGGGCGGGCATCGGCGGCGGTGAAGGCGGTGCATCCGGCAGCATTACCATTCAAGACTCTGCACGCGTCTATGCGCTCGGCGGAAAAGAAGCCGCAGGCATCGGGTCCGGTCTGGGTGCGCGCAGCCGCACCATTACCGTAACCGGACACGCCATCGTAGAGGCAGCCGGCGGCGAAAGCGGTGCCGGCATCGGCTCGGCCAAGGGCGGTGCCGCATCCAAGATCAACATCAACGACTATGCCTCCGTACGTGCATCCGGCGGTGAAAGCGGCGCAGGCATCGGCACGGGACTCGGCGGAAGCGGCACTATGATCTCGCTTTCCGGGAACGCCTTGGTGCGCGCGCGCGGCGGCGAAGGTGCCGCAGCCATCGGCGCAGGCAAGGACGCCTCCCTTTCCGTCGGCGTGAGCGTTTCCGACTTTGCCTCCGTATTCGCCATGGGCGGAAAAGGTGCCGCAGGCATCGGCGGAAGCAACGTTTCTGCCGGAAACCTCTCTTTCAGCGGATCTGCCCTCGTGGAAGCCTACGGCGGAAGCTACGGTGCAGGCATCGGTTCCGGCAAAGGCGGAAACGTGAGCAACATCACCGCAGACTCCCGCGTTTCTCTCTACGCCTTCGGCGGTCTGAATGCCGCAGGCATCGGCACGGGCGAAAGCGGTCTTTATGAAAAGATCTCCATCAGCGGTTTTGCGACCGTCAACACCCTCGGCGGCAAATACGGCGCGGGACTCGGCGGCGGCAAAAACGCCGTTTGCGGCAAGCTCAGTATTTTTGAAAATGCCACCGTGACCGCACAAGGCGGTAACTTCGGTGCCGGCATCGGCACGGGCGCGAAAAACGCCCCCGATCACGCCCCCTCGGCCGGCAACATCTACATTTACGGCGATGCTTCCGTGCGCGCCGCAGGCGGCAAGGATGCCGCAGGTGTCGGCGGCGGTCTGTATGCCGCAGGCGGACGCGTCATCGTTTCCGACACCGCCGCGCTTGATTCTTATGACAACTTAACGGTCGAGCCCGATCACGGCGGCCAAGGCGGCAGTGCAACCGTCGCAGATTACTCTATCGTGGAATCTGCCATCGCCAAAGTTCCGAAAAACCTCAGCGAATATACCGAGCAATCCGTTGAGATCCTCGAAAACGCCATCAAAGAGGTCATCTACGATCTGCCCTCGACCCAGCAGGCACAGGTAGATGCTTATGCGGCATCCATCGAACGCGCCATCTCTGTTTTGGTCAAAAAAACCGTGACCCGAAAACTGACTCCTGCCAAGAAAACGTTTGAATCCGGTGAAACCGTCGTCATCAAATGGGAGGGTGCCAAAAGCCCCAAGGATCGTATCATCGTCCTCAAGAAGGGCCATCTCCCCACGGAAGACGAGCTCGACCCTGAATTGAACGTGTCGTACGGAACGCCGCTTCTGAGCGCTTATTGCAAAAAGAACGGCAAACTCGCCGCAAAAGGCACGGCCAAACTGAGCATCGACAAAAACCACTTCCTGCAGAACCTCGGCTACGCCGGTCTGCCGGAGGGCAAATACACCGCCTACCTCTGCCTCGACGGAGAAGACGATCCCGTTGCACTCGCCAACTTTTCCGTCAAGGGAACCGCTATGATCGACGCCGATTACAGCGAGGTGGAAGAGGCTCTTGCCAAGATCCCGCAGGATCCCACGCACTACACCGAAGACTCTTGGAAGACGCTCACCGACGCCATCGATGCGGTTGAATACAACCTCAAGGGAGAAGATCAGGCACGCGTGGACGGGTTTGCAAAAGCCATCCGCGATGCAATCGCCGCCCTCACCCTGAAAACGCCCGCGCCGGTCACCGACGATTCCAAGACCGCAGAACAGGCAGGCTATGCACAGCCGAAGCAAGGAGACGAGCCCTACACCGTCTCGCTCTTGACGCAAGAAAGCACTCGGAAGGAAGCACGGCTTTTGCTCTTGGCACAAAGTTCCGGAAAACCGGAAAAATTCGGTTGGGGCGTTCTCTCCACACAGTCAAAAAACATCGAAACCGTAGGCAAAGACAGCATTGTTTCCGCGATCAACTTCGCGTCCGCAGACGAGGACATTCTCGTCGGCGAATCCGAGAAATTTGACACCAAAGGCATCCCCGCCGATCGGATCGGTGCAGGTGCAGGATGCACCATGGCCGGTTCTCTTTCCGTCGGAGATACCGCACTCTTTAACAATGCACCCGTCGCCGCTACCGTCACGCTGGAATACGGCGCTTCCATCGGAACACTCAGTTTCGATTATCCCGCGGGCGAGCACTTTACTCTCCCCGAGGAGCTGACCTGTCCCGGCTACATCTTCCAAGGATGGTTTACGGACGAAAGCAAAACCTCCCCCGCCTCCGGCGAATTCACCCTTTCCGGTGACCTCACCTTCTATGCCGACTGGGACATCGTCCCCGTCTCGATCGCAAAGGATTTCCAATTCTCCTCCGCCGCACTCGGCGTGGAATATTCCGACCGACTGATGCTGCAGGAAGCAAGTTCCAACTTCAACGTAACGCTGAGCGCCGGCGAATTGCCGAGCGGGCTTGCATTGGATGCCGAAACGGGTACGATCTTCGGTACGCCGACGGATCTCGGCACCTTTGAATTCACCCTCCTGATCGTGGACGCCAACGGTACAAGAACCGAGCAGGACTACTCCATCACCGTCTTCCAAAGCGTGGATATGCAGTTTGTTTTCTACACGTCCGAAAATGCTCATGCGGCAACCGAAGGCGACATTTCCTTCTATTTCACCTACCACGATCGTGCGACCGGCATCTTAAAGCAATCCGAAACGATCGAGCTTTCCAAAGCACTCCGCGCGCTTGATGCAAAGGCTCTTACTCCGTCTGCGGTCGATACGATGACCCTCACGCTCGGAGCTTACATCGGAGAACCCGTTCAACTTTTCTTCACCAACTCCTCAAACGAGGACGGTTGGAGGATCGACCGAGTCGTCATTTCCTCCGAGGGCGGAGACGGAATGCCCGCCTTTGAGAAAAACTACCAGATTAACGCTTGGATCGGTCACATCGATGATGCAAGTTTCTTTGAAAGCGGCATCTTCCCGCTCTTCCTCATTCTGGTCGTGATCTTAGTTCTCATCGTAGTGGTTCTGGTCCTTCTGCGCCTGCGTTCAAAGAAAGACGCCGCGAAGCGCCGCGAAACACCGAGCGCCCCAAATACGCCTCGCACCGCGCCTCCCCCCCGAACGGTTTCCGTTCCCAAAAAAAC
>JAZRZY010000088.1:0-17154 GCA_045601605.1 Eubacteriales bacterium | reverse complement strand
AAAAACCTCCACCTCTATGATGGCGCGTGCCGTCTTTGAGGCGGCGGGGCATCGGGTGGGGCTCATCGGCACCACGAAATACGTGGTGGGTGAGCGTGAGTACGACGCTCCTCTTACTACCCCCGCTCCGGAGGATCTCTTTCGCTACTTCGCGGAGATGATCGAGGCGGGATGCGATACCCTGATCATGGAGGTCTCCAGTCACGCCCTGTCGCAGAAGCGCGTGGAGGGGATCCCCTTTACCGTCGGCGTGTTTACGAACCTCACGCAGGATCACCTTGATTACCACGGCACGATGGAGGCCTATCGCCGCGAGAAGGAAAAGCTTTTTTCCCTCTGTCGCACGGGGCTTGTCAACCGTGACGACCCCGCCGCCGAGCAGATTCTCTCCTCGGCCGCGTGTAAGTGCTATACCTACGGCACCGGCAATGCCGATTTTGCCGTTTCGGACGAGAAACTCAGCGTTTCGGGCGTGCAGTACCGCTTGCGTTACGAGGGGAAGATGCTGGAGATCAGCCTGCCCATCCCCGGCCGCTTCAGCGTGTACAATTCGGCGGCGGCGGCCGTGGCGGCTCTTCTTTCGGGCATTCCCGAAGAGACCGTGACGGCGGCACTCGGCAAGATGCACGGCGTGCCCGGGCGCGTGGAGCGTCTGCCCGATACGGGGGACGTAACGGTCCTTTTGGATTACGCACATACGCCCGATGCTCTGGAAAACGTTCTTTCTACCTTGTCTGCCTTGCCGCACGGCAAGATCTATACCGTCTTCGGCTGCGGCGGAGACCGCGATCCGAAGAAACGTCCGATGATGGGCGAGATCGCCTGTCAGCACTCCGACTGCGTGCTTGTCACGAGCGACAATCCCCGCACCGAGGATCCCGAGGCGATCATCCGTGACATTCTTGCAGGCTGTGAGAACAGCGAGCATCTGTTCGCCGTCATTACGGATCGCACCGAGGCCATCCGCCACGCCTTAAAGCATGCCGAAGCAGGCGACGTCGTTCTGCTTGCGGGCAAAGGGCACGAGGAATATATCATCGACAAAGACGGCAAGCGACCGTACAGTGAGAAAGAAGTCGTCAGACAGTTTTATACCGAGAAAAAAGAGGGACGCACATGTTAAAACTTCGTTTATCCGAGATCGCACAGGCCATCGACGGAACGCTCCTGTTGCCGGCGGGCTGTGAGGACGTCGTCGTCGAGAGCCTTTCCATAGATACCCGCACCATCCGTGAGGGAGATCTGTTCTGCGCCCTCGTCGGGGAGCGCTTTGATGCACACGATTTCATCGAGAAATTGCCCGCGCACGTCGCAGGCGTTATCACGCAGGTGGAAAAAAAGGTGTCCATCCCGCAGATTTTAGTGGAGGATACCACCGTTTCCCTCGGCCGCCTCGGCGCACATTGCCGCACCCTTTCCGCTCCGCGCTTCTGCGTGGGCATCACGGGCTCGGTCGGAAAGACGACCACGAAGGAGATGATCACCGACATCTTGTCCAAGGCAATGAAGGTGCATTCTACCGTCGGGAATTTTAACAACGCCATCGGCCTTCCGCTCACCCTCTTGGGTCTGGAGCCGGAGGATGAGGCGCTCGCCTGCGAGATGGGTATGAGCGGCTTTGGGGAGATCTCGTATCTGACCCGCCTGTGCCGTCCCAACATCGCCCTGATCACCAACATCGGTATGAGCCACATCGAAAAGCTCGGCAGCCGAGAGGGGATCCGAGATGCAAAGCTTGAGATCATCGAGGGGATGCAGGCGGGAGACACCCTGATCTTAAACGGCGACGAGCCGCTTCTGCGCGATGAGACAGTGCGGGAGAAAACGGCACATCTCAACGTGATCTATGTCGGCTTTGACCGTGAGAACGACGTGTATCCCACCGATATCTATCGCGGCAGAAATTATCTGTCCTTCGACATCGTCAGTCCCAAGGGCGAGGAGCGCGTCACCATCCCCGCCATCGGCGACCACTTTGTGCGAAACGCTCTGTTTGCCTGCGCGGTCAGTCAGTGCGTGGGCGCCACGAGTGAGCAGATCCAGCGCGGCTTCTCTTCCTATGAGCCGCAGGGCTTGCGCCAGAAGATCTATGAGCGCCGCGGCATCACCGTGATCGCAGACTGCTACAACGCGGGACCCGAATCGATGAGCGCCGCCCTCAAGGTGCTTGAGAGCCAGTCCGGCAGAAAGATCGCCGTTCTCGGCGATATGATGGAGCTCGGCAGTATGACGCAGATGGCACACAAAGAGCTTGGCCGTGAGGTCGTGGAGTGCGGGATCGACGTTCTCTATACTTACGGGACCTTCTCGCGGGAAGCGGCGGAGTATGCTGCCTCGCATGGCTTTGCGGGAGAGGAGATCGCCTCGTTCGAGGATAAGGAAGCCCTGTCGAAGAAGCTTTCCGAGTCTCTGCGCCCCGGCGACCACGTACTTTTTAAGGCCAGCCGCAAGATGAAGCTGGAAGAAATCATTGAACTTTCCGACCTGGGAGAATAAGCTGTATGGATCTTAACGCGTATCTCTGGTGCGCTCTCGGCGCCGTCGTCTCTTTTGCTTGTTCGTTTGTCTTGACCAAGTTCGGCATCCCGTATTTGAAGAAAAAGAGAATGGGACAGACCATTCTTGAGATCGGGCCGGAATGGCACAAGAAAAAAGAGGGAACCCCCACGATGGGCGGCATCTTTTTCGTGCTCGCTTTCGTCTTCGTGCTTGCCGCGGCGATCGTGCTCAAGGCCTGCTTTTCGGCAGGGGAAGTCAATTGGGGCGGCGTTTGCGTCATCGTCTTTGCGCTGTTGAACGCACTCATCGGCTTTGTCGATGATTACGTCAAGTTTATGAAGCACCGCAACAAGGGGCTTTCCGCCTTGCAAAAGCTCGTCGGACAGTTCGCATCCGCCGCACTCTTCCTTCTCGGAATGCACTTTTCCGGCGCAATGCAGCCTGTGCTTGTGTTACCCTTCGGGCTGGGCGAGTGGAATTTCTCCGAGTATGCCATCGTCTATTACTTCATCCTGATGGTCTTCCTCGTGCTCGTGGTCAACGCCGTCAACCTGACGGACGGACTCGACGGGCTTGCCGCCTCCACGATGAGCGTGGTGCTTTTGTTCTTCGTTTTGATCGCGGCCGTCCCGGAGGAGGGACTCATCGCCTCTGCCGTATTTGGCGGCCTGCTCGCCTTCCTCTGCTTCAATCGCCATCCCGCCAAGATCTTTATGGGGGATACGGGCTCCCTCTTTCTCGGTGCCGTCCTCTCGGGTCTTGCCGTGCTTCGAGGTCTTGCGCTCGTGCTTGTGTTTGCGGGCTTCGTCTTCCTCTTTGAGGCTCTTTCGGTGGTTCTGCAGGTCGGCTTCTTCAAGCTGACCCACGGCCGCCGCCTCTTCAAAATGGCACCGTTCCACCATCATCTGGAAAAGTGCGGGCTGACGGAAAACAAGATCGTTGCCCTCTTTTCTCTTGTCACGCTTGTCGGCTGCGTGCTTTCGTACTTTGCGTTTTAAAAAGAAGGAGTATCCCCTTGAGTAAAGAAGCAAAAATGAAAGCTCCCAAGGAGCAGAAACAGGGTAAACTCGCCCGTATGGGCGCACGTCTTGTCTCTCGTGACGAGCACGAGGAGCGCAAGATCGTTCGTCTGCGCTCAGACGTGGATCGCCCCTTCTTGCTTCTGGTTGTTTTGCTCGTCTGCATCGGCACCACGATGGTTTTCTCCGCCTCTTATGCCTATGCAAAGCAGAATTACGACGGTGACAGCTATTATTTCTCCATCCGTCAGATCGTGTGGGCGGTCGTTTCGCTTTCGGCAATGGCGGTCGTCACTCGGATCGATTACCTCATCATCAAGCGTTTTACCATTCTTTTTTGTCTCATCGCCCTCGGAATGATGGTCTCCGTGTGGCTTCCGGGTCTCGGCGTCGTGCGAAACGGCGCGCGCCGTTGGATAAACATCGGCATTTCCACGATGCAGCCCTCCGAGCTTTTGAAGGTTGCCGTCGTCTTGTTCTTCTCGGATTTCATCGCAAGAAACCGAAAAAATATGCATACCTTCCGCGTCGGCGTCTTACCGTTCGGCATCGTGGCGGTGGTCAGCGCGGGACTTCTCATCATTCAGCCGCACTTGTCGGCAACCATCATCGTGCTCCTTCTCATCTTTTTGATGATGTATCTCGGCGGCACACGCAAGCTGTATCTCGGCGTCCTCGCCGGCGTTGCGGCCGTGGGAATGTCCGTCATCATCTTCTTCTCCACGCACGGCCGTGAACGTCTGGAGGTCTGGCTGCATCCGGAGGAATATCTGCAGGGTGCGGGCTGGCAGCCTCAGCAATCGCTTTACGCCATCGGTTCCGGCGGTCTTTGGGGCGTCGGACTCGGTCAATCGAGGCAGAAGCACTTGTATTTGCCGGAGCCGCAGAACGACTATATCTTCTCCATTCTGTGTGAGGAGATGGGCTTCATTTTTGCGGCGTTCGTCGTCTTCTTATTCGTGCTTCTCATTTGGCGCGGCTTCTACATTGCGCGAAACGCCCCCACTCAGTATGCCTCGCTCGTGGTCTTCGGACTCACCTCGCACATTGCCGTTCAGGTGTTTTTGAATCTGGCGGTCGTGACGAATTCCATTCCCGCCACGGGCGTCTCTTTGCCTTTCTTCAGTTACGGAGGCACGTCACTTCTCATTTGTTTGGTGGAAATGGGTATGATACTCAATATTTCCCGTTATTCCTATTTGTCGGAGGATACACACGCGTGAAGGTACTTCTCACAGGCGGCGGAACCGCAGGACACATCAATCCCGCTCTCGCCATTGCAGGCAAGCTCCTTGCCGAAAAACCGGATACCGAGATTGCTTTTGTCGGAACCCCGACGGGGCTTGAAAACCGCCTGGTTCCCGCGGCGGGCTTTCCGCTGTACCACGTCAAGGTGATGGGGCTTCAGCGCAAGCTGACGCTCAAGAATTTAAAGGCGGCCTATTACGCCGTCAAAAGCCCTCACGATGCGCGTAAGATCCTGAAGGAGTTTCAGCCGGATCTGGTCATCGGCACGGGCGGATACGTCAGCTGGCCGGTGCTTCGCGCAGCGGTCAAGGCGAAGATCCCGACTGCCATCCACGAGCAGAACGCTCTTCCGGGGCTCACGACCAAGATGCTTTCCAAGATGGTGGATCTGGTCTTTCTCTCCTTTGAGGAAAGTGAAAAATACTTCGATTGTCCCATTGACAAATTGGTTTTGACGGGCAACCCCCTGCGCGGCGAACTGTATCAGGTCGTGCGTGAGGAGGAGCGCCGCCGTCTCGGCCTTCGCCCCTCGGATCGTTATGTGCTCGCCTTCGGCGGATCGCTCGGTGCGCGTCGCCTGAACGAGACCTTGTTCCGCTTTGAGCAGGGCCTCTCCAAGGAGGAGGGGATCGTCGTCTGTCACGCATTGGGCAAGGCGTCTTATGCGGCGGCGATGGAGGAAAACACCTTGGAAAAGCTCGGTCTTTCGGACAAAGACTATGTCCGGATTTTGGAGTATATCGACGATATGCCCGCTCGTATGGCGGCGGCGGATCTCGTCATTTGTCGTGCGGGTGCCCTGACGCTCTCGGAACTCGCTTTTTTGAAAAAACCCGCGATCCTCGTACCGTCTCCGTACGTTGCCGACGATCACCAGTACAAAAACGCCGCCGTGTTCCGCGACGGGCACGCTGCGGAGCTCGTGCGCGAGGAGGAACTTGCGGGCGATCGCCTCATCGAGGTGGCGCGCGATCTGCTTTCGGACGGCGAACGCCTGAAATTGATGAGCCGCGCCATGGAGCGCTTTGCGGTCTCGGATGCATCCGAGCGCATCTATCACAGCCTGATGGCATTGGTCTGAAACAGGGGATTACAACGTGGCAAAAAGAAGGACGGCATTTGAATCGGTGCAGAAAACCAAAAGCCTGAACGACGCGAGAAAACGATTTCTCATCGGGTTCACGGCAGTCCTTCTTGCGCTCTTGTTTTTCTTGTTCTTGGTGGAGCAGTTTTTCGTCGTTCGTGAGATCTCCGTCGTCAGCCAAAGCCCGTTTTACACGACGGAAGAGGTCATTTCCGCCTCCGGCATCAGCATCGGGCAAAAGATGTTTGCCTTCTCCGAGGAGGAGAGCCGCCTTGAAATTTTGCGAAAACTTTCGTATTTCTCCGATGCTACGGTCAAAAAACGCTTTCCGTCCACCGTGGAGATCTCCTTTGAGGAGATCCCCGGTACGATGTATGTGTCGGTTTACGATGAGTACTATATTTTGGCGCCTGATTTTTCCGTCATTGCCCGTGCCAACGAGGAGGAGCTTGCCGTCAAGACGCGCACACATCTCATCACCGACGAGGTGGTGCGCGCCGTCGTGGGCGAAAAGGTCGTTTTGCGCGACGAGAGCAGCCTTCAGCTGATGGAGCGGATCTACGCCTGCCTTTCGGAGAACGGTCTTGCCGAGCAGGTCGAGTATCTCGATTGTCAGAACCGCTTCCACATCACGCTCAACTGCGCGGGACGCTGGGAAGTGGATCTCGGCGACTCTTCCGAATTGGATTATAAGGTCAAGATGCTTTGCGGCGTCATTGAGAGTGCCACCGAGGAGTACGGACAGAACGCGGGCGGCAAGATCGATGTCACCGCAGGCAGGGAAGCGATCCTGCAGCTGTACAGCGAGGATGCCGCGGAATCTTGAGCGAAGACTCCCCGCAAAGCACTTTTTTGCCATATAATATATAAAAGTGTAGAATTTTTTTGAAAAAGGTCTTGCAAAACTACAAGAAAAAGGGTATCATATAACATAAGAGCCGAATGTCCTCGGTAAGGGTTGCTCCTTGCCGACCTTTTTCTGTATAAAAAGGCATAAGGATCAGGAACATAAAAAACCAGACAATCAAAGTTATGGAGGAAAATATCATGTCTTACGAATTGGACACTGCAGTCGATAACGGCGTGAAGATCAAAGTAATCGGTATCGGCGGCGGCGGTAACAACACCATCAACCGTATGATCTCCTCGAACGTCCGCGGTGTGGACTTCGTAACGGTCAACACGGATAAGCCTGTTTTGGCACAGTCTCTCGCTCCCACCAAGATCTCCATCGGTGACAAGGCCACCCGCGGCCACGGCGCCGGTGCCAACCCCGAAGTGGGCAAGCGCGCTGCCGAAGAGTCTATGGATGAGATCCAGGCTATGCTCGAAGGCACCGATATGGTCTTCCTGACTATGGGTATGGGCGGCGGGACCGGTACCGGCGCATCCCCCCTGATCGCCAAGGCCGCTCGTGATATGGGCATCCTCACCGTTGCCATCGTCACCAAGCCTTTCGCATTTGAAGGCCCCCGCCGTATGGCGATCGCCGAGGAAGGTATCCGCAAGCTCAAGGAGAACGTGGACTCCCTCATCATCATCCCCAACGAGCGTCTCAAGATGGTCAGCGAGACCCGCATCACCCTGATGAACGCCTTTGAGATCGCTGACAGCGTGCTGAGCCGCGGTGTTCAGTCCATCTCCGAACTCATCAACGTTCCCGGCATGGTCAACCTCGACTTCGCCGACGTCACCACCATTATGCAGAACGCCGGCCTCGCTCATATGGGCGTCGGCAACGGCAAGGGCAAGGACAAGGCAGAGTTCGCCGCCAAGATGGCAATCTCCAGCCCCCTGCTCGAGACCAGCATCTCCGGTGCGCGCGGCATCATCGTAAACATCACCGGTTCTCCCGACATCGGCTTTGATGAAGTCGATATCGCCTCCAACCTCATCACCAGCGAAGCCGACCCCAACGCTACCATCATCTGGGGTGCCGCATTTGATGAGACTCTCGAGGACGAGATCCGCATCACCGTGGTTGCCACCGGCCTCGACGGCGAAAAGGCAAAGAAGAACGATGCCCCCGTCGCGAAGGAAGAGGAAGAGATCGCCACCGAGAAGAAGGAAGAGCCCGTCAACGAGCTCGGCATCCCCGGCATCCCCGTGGATGAAGACGGTCTGGATGACCTCGTTCGCATCCTCAACCGCCCGAAGGCAACGCTCGACGAATAAGAAGCAAACGAAAAGCCGCCCAACAGGGCGGCTTTTTTGCGTTTACAAGCAGCAAGGGACGCAAGGAGAGCGGGGGATGTTCTTTTCTTCTTTCCCGAGAAAGAAGAAAAGAACCAAAAGAAGAAAGCGAAGCTGCAGAGAAAAAGGGGAGAGAAAACACAAGGGGGAAAGTGAATTTCGGTAAAAATTTTTTGTTTTTGTTCTTTCTCTTTTCAGGAGAAAAGAGAAAGAACCAAAGAGAAAAGCAAAACGGAGAAAGGTGAAAAAAAGGGGCTTCGGTCAGGAGCCGTGCCCGTAGAGCGTGGGCACGGCTTGGCAAACCAAAACCGAGCCCGCTCTTTGGGCTCGGTTTTCTGCTGAGGTCATTTATTTCTTTTTCGTCACGGCTTTTCTTTGCTTCTTTCTTTTCTCCCGAAAAGAAAGAAGAGAAACTTAAAAACCGAGCCCGCTCTTTGGACTCGGTTTTCTGCTGAGGTCATTTATTTCTTTTTCGTCTCGGCTTTTCTTTGCTTCTTTCTTTTCTCCCGAAAAGAAAGAAGAGAAAAACCTTTAATTTTTCAGTGCCTGCATCGGGGCAGGGATGCGCCCGCCGCGTGCGATGAACTCGGCGGGGGAGGCCTTGGAGATCGGCATCACGGGACCTTCGCCGAGGAGCCCGCCGAAGGAGAGCATTTCGCCCGCTTGAAGGCCGATGGCGGGGATGGCGCGCACGGCAGTCGTCTTGGAGTTGACCATGCCGATGGCGGCCTCGTCAGCGATGAGCGCGCTGATGACCTCGGCAGGCGTGTCGCCGGGGAGTACCACCATGTCGATGCCCACCGAGCAGACGGAGGTCATCGCTTCCAGCTTTTCAAGCGTCAGAATGCCGCTCTGTGCTGCGGCGATCATGCCGGTATCCTCGGAGACGGGGATGAAAGCACCGGAGAGCCCGCCGACGAAGTTGCTCGCGGCAACGCCGCCTTTTTTGACCGCATCGTTGAGCATTGCAAGCGCGGCAGTCGTACCGCAACCGCCGCAGACCTCAAGCCCCATTTCCTCCAGCACGTTTGCCACGGAATCGCCGATGGCAGGGGTGGGCGCGAGGGAGAGATCGACGATGCCCGCAGGCACGCCGAGGCGTTTTGCCATAAGGTTTCCCACGAGCGAGCCCATACGGGTGATCTTGAAGGCGGTGCGCTTGATGATCTCGGCAAGCTCGTCAATGGTTTTCCCGCTGCCCGCTTTTTGCAGGGCGGCGCGCACGGCACCGGGGCCGGAAACGCCGACGTGAATCTCACAGTCCGGCTCACCCACGCCGTGGAACGCGCCCGCCATAAAGGGGTTGTCCTCCGGCGCGTTGCAGAGCACCACGAGCTTTGCGGCGCCAATGCATTCACGGTCGCTCGTCAACTCGGCGGCACGGCGAATGACGTGCCCCATTTTGGCAACGGCGTCCATGTTGATGCCGGCTTTCGTGCTGCCCACGTTGACGGAGGAGCAGAGGAAGTCGGTCTCGGCGAGTGCTTCGGGGATGGACTCAATGAGTTCAAGATCTCCTGCGGCAAAGCCTTTTTGTACCAGCGCGGAATAGCCGCCGATGAAGTTGATGCCGAGGGTTTTTGCGGCACGGTCCAGCGCTTTTGCATAATCTACGGGGTTCGCACGTCCCTCGGCGGCGCCGAGCAGCATGGCAACGGGCGTGACGGAAATGCGCTTGTTGACGATCGGGATGCCGTATTCGGCGCTGATCTTTTCTGCCTCGCTGACCAGCCGCTGTGCCTTGGTGCAGAGCTTGTCGTAGATTTTTTGGCAAGCCGCGGCGGGGTCTCGGTCGGCGCAGTCCAAGAGGGAAATGCCCATCGTGACGGTGCGCACGTCGAGGTTTTCATCCGAGATCATACGGATGGTATCGAGAATATCGGATTTGTTTAACATAGTACCCTCGTCTTAAATGCGGTGCATTTTGTCGTAGAGTTCGCGGCGAGTCATCTTGACCTCCACGCCCTTGCGTTCACCGGCTTTTGCCAGTTCTTTCTGCGCCGCTTCAAATTCCACGGTGCAGGCGGAAAGATCCACCACCATGATCATGGCGAAGGTGCCGGCCAAAATGGACTGGGTCACTTCTTCAATGTTGATCTCAAGCTTTGCACAGGTCAGGGCAACCTCGGCGAGAATGCCGACGGAGTCGCTTCCGACCACGGTCAGAACTGCTTTCATAGGTCCTCCGAAATTGATTTGCTTTTTCTTTTTATTATAGCAAAAAGCTTTCCCGTTCACAAGTATTTTTCGAGAAAAACTCGGGCACAATAATGGAAAAAAGGAGTTTTTCAAATGAATGCAGTTCAGGAACTTTTGAATTTCGTGTACCAGAATTCGGAAATGGGCGCCATTTCGATCGACCGACTCGCGGATTACAGCAAGGACGAGCGCTTCTTAAGCGCGTTGCGCGATCAAAAGCGCGAATATCTCTCCATCAATGCCGCCGCGCGCGACGCGCTTTGCCGCACGGGCTGCGACGAAAAGGGGCTCGGCAATTTAACCAAGATCAAAACCTACCTGATGATCGATTTTCAGGGGATGATCGATCCTTCTACGGAGCATCTTGCGGAGATGATGGTTATCGGAAGCACCATGGGCGTCATCGACGCCAAGAAGAATCTGCGCCGTTACGAGGGTGAGGATCTCGGGGAAGCGCGGGAATTGATGAATACGCTTTGCGATCTGGAAGAGCGAAACGTGGAGACGATGAAGGGCTTTCTTTGAAAAGAGACGACAAAAAAGGCAGGCCGATGCGGTCTGCCTTTTTTGTCGGGATGTATCAGAACCAAAGGGTTGAGAGGCAAGAGAAAGAAGTGAGATCGATCGTTTGGATCCCGTCGGGCATCACGACGCAGAGCACGTCGCCGATGTAGAGAAAACGCGTGTTTTTTGCAAAAAAGACGTAGAAGCCGTTTTCTTCTTCATTCGAGCGCGGAAAGTCGAGCGTGTGCAGTTCAAAGCCGTCTTCCGTTTCCTTTACGAGTGCGATGAAAGCGACGTCGTCCAAGTTGCTCTCGTTATTTCGGTCGTATTGATGGTAAGCAAAAGCAATCACGTTCTTTTCGGGGGCGACGAGGATCGCCTTGTGATTTTCCTCGGCGGGGGCGCTTGCCGTATAGTCACCGAAAAGGATCTTTTGCCGTTCGCTCAGGCTTTCTTGGTCGGAGGTGTCAAAGAAGGAGAGTTTCAATCCTTCCGTGGAGCCGTCTTCATTTTCATCTGCGCGGCCGAGGCCGACGAGCGTGTTTTTGTCCCAGACGTGCAGATAAGAGGAAAAGCCGGGGATCTTAAGCGCGGAGAGAAGCTTGGGCGCGGCGGCGTCGGAGAGATCCACACAGAAGACGGGATCGGTCTGTCGGTAGGTCACAAAGTAGCAGACGTCTCCGTCGAATCGCACGGAATAGACCCGCTCGTCTTTCCCGAGTCCGTCGAGGGAGCCGAGGGGCTGAAGGCTTCGGTCGAAGGTATAGATGCCGTTGTACTGCGCCTGCGTCAAAGAATCCGTGTAAGTGGTTACGATCGTGAAGACGCCGTCTTTTTCCTGCATGGAGAATTGGTTGAGAGCATAACCGTTGATTTTTGCCGCCGCGCAGTAACGCACCGTTCCGTTTTCAAGGGCGAAACGAAGGATGCTCGTGCCGGGCGTTTTGTAGGAAGCGGAGAGTACGTAAAGGCTTTCGCGGTTTGCATAGAGATGGGTGGTGATGCCGAGCGTTGCCGCGCGGGAGACGAAGCGTTCCTCCTCTAAGGAGAGTGCGCTTACAACGGTGTAAGAGAAGCCGGAGACCGCTTCGGGGTCAAGCGTATGGATCTCCTCGGGTGCAAGCAGGGCCTGCTCATCGGTGCTTCCGCAGGAGGGAATGTAGGTGGTCGGGGACGATTTGCGGATATATTCGGCGCGCGGGTTGTGGTCGGATACGAGGTAGAGCGTGCCGTCGATCAGGCGCGCGGAATTGTAAGTGCCCGATTGTTCCAAACGCGCCGTGACACGCGGAACGGAGGCATCGGATACGTCGAGAATGCTGATGAGCGTAGAGTCCTCACGGGAGCGGCTTCGGATCAGGATAAGCTTTGCTTCACAGAGAAACATCTCGTGGGAAGCGTTTTGGTTGGATTTCGTCTTTTCTTCAAAAATTTCCGAAAGGGGAAGAGAAGCGAGGAAAAGGGCGTTTCCGGCTTCGTCCGGATAGGAGATGCACAGGTCGGAACTTTCCGATTCCCCTTGGACGCGTTTCAAGGAATAGATATATGTCCCGTCGGTTTTGACGACGTCTCCTTCCTGTACGTCATAAACCTGATTGTTTGTATCGGAGTGTTCGGGGGCGGCAGAGGCCAAAGGGGTGGTGGCGGTATTGTCCGTGTCGGTTCCGAGGGAGACGCCTCCCACGTAGCCGGACGTAATATGCTCCTCGCCCCTGAGCGTAATTTCGCCGTCAGTTACGATATAGGTGAGCTCGCCGTTTCCTTTTTTGCGGTTTTCGTTGATCAAGTCAAAGAGCTCGCCGTAGTCTTGAAAATTGCGGGCCTCTGCTTGGTTTGCGGGGGAAAGAAGGGAGCCGATCGGCAGGCAGAAGGCAAGAAGCATCGCGGCGGCAAGACAGGCGACGGCATAGCGCCGCATTGTTTTTTGGCATGCGACACGGGGGTGCTTTTCCCCTGTTTTTTCTGCGGCGTGCGTCTCGGCTTTTCTTGCCGCGTCACAGAGGCGCTCCATCGTTTCGGCGGAAGGGTTGAGTGCATTTTGTTCTTCACGGTAACGGCGTTTTTCTTGTTCGTTCATAGCGTACCTCCAAGGCTCTTGAGAAGCGCTGCTTTTGCGCGGCGCAGATGACTTTTGACGGTGGACACGGGACAGGCGAGGATCTCGGCGATCTCTTTTTGCGAGAGATTTTCGTAGTAGAAGAGATGCACGCAGACGCGTTGCTTCGTCGGCAGATCGCCGACGGCGTCGGTTATGGTCAAGCGCAGGGCTTCATCTGTTTCCTCGGCGGCAAGCGAGAGTGTTTCCACGTCCTCGTGGCGACGCAGAGCACGTTTTCGCAGATGACTTTTGGCGGTGTTTGCGGCTACTTTGAGAAACCAGGCCCGCTCGTGCTCCTCGGTTTCAAAGGAGCGCGGGCGTTCAAAGAAGCGCAAAAAGATGTCTTGCATCAGATCCTCTGCGTCGTGCGGGTTTTTGACGTAAGAACAGAGGAAGCGATATACAGGGGCGCTTTGCCGCTTGAGGATGGATTCAAAATGACAGTTCATCGTGTTCTCCGCTTGGTGTGTCCTTCGAAGGGAATACGCATAACATGCAAAGAAGGTTGCAGTTTCCGTGAAAAAGATACCATATTTTTTTCGATTTTGGAAGCGCATCTTTTCTACTTTCCCTTGCTTCTTTTCGGAAAATGTGGTACAATGCCCCTGCAGAAAGAAGCGAAAGGAGAAAAAGAATGAAACGCACGCTCACGCGCATTGCTCTCGCGTTCTTTGCGTTGTCCCTTCTTTGCTTGAGTGCTTGCAGTGCGCGCTCTTTTCTTCCTCTTCGTATTTTGCCCTCGCCGGAGGAGGAGAGTCAGGAGTACGTTCCCGCAAAGGAGTTTTACGGCCTCGGCAAGTATGAGCCGGAGGGCTTCCTGTTTTCGGGGCGCGTGTTCCTGATCGGAGACTCCACCGTTTGCGGCGCTTATTCCGACTATCGTATGGATGCCTTGGACCTGATGGGTTGGGGCAGATACCTTTCCTATTATCTTAAGCCGGAGGAGAAGGAAGAGAAGGGCGCACAGGGCGTCAGCGTTTACAACTACGCACTCTCCGGCGGCAGCTCGCTTTCGTACTTGGGAAGTGCCGGCTACGATCAGCTTTTGAAGGATCTTTCCAAGGGAGATTATCTCATCATCCAGTTCGGACACAACGATCAGGATGAAAATGCGGCCGACCATACCTCGGCGGAGCTGAGCCGCGCGGACGTCAACAAAAACGGCGTCAACGAGGCGGGCGTCTATTCCTTTGAGTGGGTGCTGTATGAAAAGTATATCAAGCTCGCTCAGAGCGTCGGTGCCGTGCCCATCTTGGTTTCTCCGACCGCTTTGCGCAACGTAAAAACGGGGCTTGGCAACGTCGCGGGACACGAGCCGTATCGCAAGGTGATGCAAAGCCTTGCCGAAGAATGTTCCATCCCGTTTTTGGATTTGACGGGTGAGACGGTGGCTCTCTATCAGCAGATGGTGGAAGAGGGCGGCGTCAAGGCAACGGAGTGCATGCACGCTTACACCGATCTGAACCACGTTGCGATCGATGCGGCGCATTTCTCCCGCTACGGAGCCTACCGCATTGCGGGGCTTGTGGCAAGCTCGCTTGCGGAGAGCGAGATCGCGCTTTCCAACTTTATCGAAGAGCCGCGCAAGACCATTACCTCTCGTGACAGTGAATGAATGAAGCGGCCGAAAGGCCGCTTTTTGTATGGAGATCAAAGAGATGAAAAGCGTTTCGAATTTGTTTGAATACGTTGCGCGGGAAGGGGACGCCACCTTTTCCGAGCGTCGCTTTTGCCCGGTGGACTCTTTGTGCCTTTCGCTCTTTTCCTATTTGCCGCTTGCCGATTATATCGATTCCGGCTTTGAAAAGAGCTATACCCTGCGTGAGCTTTGCGGTCTTTACCTGATCTATCAGGAGGAGTGCGAGGCAAAGTACGCCCGTCGCTTTTCCGTGGGGCACACCCGCTTTTTCCGTTTGGCGGCGAAGAGTCGCCGTTTCGGTGATCTTCGCGTCACGGGCTATCGGGAACTTTACGACGAGAGGGAGCAAATGCAGTTTGCGGCCCTGACCGTTTCTCACAAGGAGAGTCATTTTCTCTCGTTTCGCGGCACCGATGACAGCTTGGTCGGCTGGAAGGAAGATTTCAATATGAGTTTTCTCTCGGCCACTCCGTCTCAACTTACGGCGAGCCGCTATCTGTCGGAGGCGGCTGAGGCGTTTCCAAACGGAAAACTGTTTCTCGGCGGCCATTCCAAGGGCGGCAACCTTGCACTTTTTGCCGCGGCAAATGCACCGAGCGAGATCCAAGCGCGCTTCGGCGGCATTTTCGCACACGATGCGCCGGGATTTTCCGAGTCCTTTTTCCGGACGGAGGGGTATCGGCGCATTCACGCGCGTTGCCGCGCTTTCGTGCCGCAGACCTCGATCGTCGGAATGATACTCTCTACCGCGCTCTCCGCTCGCGTCGTGCATTCGGAGTCCAAGGGGCTCTTGCAGCACGATCCGTACAGCTGGACGGTGGAGGGGTGTGATTTCGCCTATGAGAAGGATACGGATCTGTACAGCCGCTTCGTGGATCGCACCTTGTCTGCTTGGCTTTCCGAGATGGATCTTGCACACCGAGAGGCTTTTGTGGACGCACTCTTCGAGCTTCTCACCGCCACCGAGGCCAAGACCGTCGGGGATCTGACGCGGCGAATGACGCGTTCGCTCACACTCATATCCAAGAAGCAAAAGCAGATGGATGAACAAACGCGGCAGATGCTCAAGAACACGGTGGAGCGGCTCTTTTCCATTGCTTGGGAACGGGTGCGGGAGGACAGCGGCATCGCCGAGAAGGAAAGCGAGGTGCGCGCAAAGCTGACCGAGGCTTACCGCCCCGTGCGGGAGCGCATCGCTCTGCTGTTTGAGGAAAAGAAGGAAAAGTAAGATCTGTAAACAAACGCGCCCGTCTCTCGGGCGCGTTTTTCACTTTCTTTTTTCGTGAAAGGAAGGGGAAAAGAAAAACCGACCGCGACAAAGCGCGGTCGTTCGTTTTTTTGTTTTTAATACGCCTTTGCAAAGAGTACCTCGTGGCGGGCTTCTTTGCCGCAGCAGATGCACTTTGCACCGGGCTCCGGCGCACCGTCTTCGGGGATGCAACGGCTGCCCACGCCGGTTTCTTCTTTGATCTTGTCCTCGCAGGCTTCGTCACCGCACCAGGGCGCGTGGATGAAGCAGTCGCCCTCCTTGAGGTGTGCGAGGATCTCGTCCATCTTCGTTACGCGATAGGAGTTCGCGGAACGGTTTTCGGCGGCCTTGTCAAACATTCCCTTGCGGATCTCTGCGAAGATCTCGGGCAGAACGGTTTCCAGCTCGTCGAGGGCGACGGTGCGCTTTTCACCGCTGTAACGGATGCCGATGACGCATTGACCTGCCTCGATGTCGCGGGGGCCAAGCTCGATGCGTACGGGCACGCCGCGCATCTCGTATTCGGCAAATTTCCATCCGGGGGAGTTGTCGGAGTCGTCGAGCTTGACGCGACAGATTCCTTTGAGTCGCTCCTCCAGCGCGCGGGCGGCGTCCAGCACGCCCACCTTGTGCTGGGCGATGGGGAGAATGACTGCCTGAATGGGGGCAACGTCCGGCGGCAGATTGAGACCGCGGTCGTCGCCGTGTGTCATAATGATGGCGCCGATGAGGCGGGTGGTTACGCCCCAAGAGGTCTGGAAGGGGTGGGCGAGCTGATTTTCCTTCGTGGTGAAGGTGATGTCAAAGGCGCGGGCAAATCCGTCGCCGAAGTAGTGAGAGGTACCGGCCTGCAGCGCCTTGCCGTCGTGCATCATCGCCTCGATGGCGTAGGTTGCCTCGGCACCGGCGAATTTGTCGCTGTCGGTCTTGCGACCGCGGATGACGGGCATTGCAAGCGCACCCTCGCAGAAGTCTGCATAGATGTTGAGCATCCGGCGCGTCTCGGCGATGGCCTCTTCGGCAGTTGCGTGCAGGGTATGACCCTCCTGCCAGAGGAATTCACGGCTTCTGAGGAAGGGACGCGTGGTCTTTTCCCAACGCACGACGTTGCACCATTGGTTGTAGAGCTTGGGCAGATCGCGCCAGGATTGCACGGTGTTTTTGTAATGCTCGCAGAAGAGCGTTTCGCTCGTCGGGCGCACGCACATACGTTCGGTCAGCTTTTCGCTGCCGCCGTAGGTGACCCAAGCCACCTCGGGGGCAAAGCCCTCCACGTGATCCTTCTCCTTCTGCAGAAGGCTTTCGGGGATGAACATAGGCATACACACGTTTTCGTGGCCCGTTTTCTTGAACATTCCGTCCAGAATACGCTGAATATGCTCCCAGATGGCGTAGGCGGAGGGACGGATGACCATACAGCCC
>JAZRZY010000087.1:0-2581 GCA_045601605.1 Eubacteriales bacterium | reverse complement strand
ACCGCGGTACCCCAGGAGTAGGGGGTGTCGTTGTCGCGGCGATAGACGTTGGCGCGGGGGTTATCCCAGGAACGGAACACGGCCTCGACCGCGCCCATGAGCTGTTCGATCGGATCGGAGGGGAAATCGCTTCCGAGCTTGGCCTTGTATTCGGCCTTGAACTGACCGGCGAGCTCCTTGAGATCGTCTGCGGTCAGATCGACGTCCTGGCTGACGCCCTTTTCTTCCTTCATCTTGTCGATGAGCTCTTCAAAGTACTTCTTACCGACTTCCATCACGACGTCGGAGTACATCTGGATGAATCGACGGTAGCAGTCCCAGGCCCAACGGGCGTTGCCGGACTTCGCCGCCATCACTTCCACGACCTCTTCGTTGAGACCGAGGTTCAGGATGGTGTCCATCATACCCGGCATGGACGCACGGGCGCCGGAACGGACGGAGACGAGCAAGGGGTTTTCCTTGTCACCGAACTTAAAGCCGGTGATGCCTTCCATCTTTCCGATGTATTCCAAAATTTCGGCTTTGATCTCATCGTTGATCTTGCGGCCGTCCTCGTAGTACTGCGTGCAAGCCTCGGTGGTGACGGTGAAGCCCTGGGGAACGGGCAGACCGATCTTGGTCATCTCGGCGAGGTTTGCACCCTTGCCGCCGAGCAGCTCGCGCATCGTGGCGTCACCCTCGGAAAAGAGATACACAAATTTTTTCGACATGTTGTTTCCTCCTTGTGGTTGTTACCTTATTTTTATATATTCTTTCTTGATAGACGTAGCATTATATCACAGATTTTCGCTTTTTGCAAGGCTTTGCGCCGTTTTTTCAAAACCGCGCGCAAAAAGCGTGTCGATGCGTTCTTCCTCCCCCTTCAGATGGAGGTAGCCGAAGACCGCCTCAAGCGCCGTGGCAAGTCGGTACGTAAACAGATCCGTATGGCGCGGGGCGGAGTGGCTCTTGGCGTTTTTGGCGCGCAAAAAGAGCGTTTTTTCCTCCTCGGTGAAAAGCGGCAGGAGGATTTTTGCCGCCGCCGCCTGATACTCGGCCTGCACGAAGGAAAGCTCCGCGCGGGTACACTCGCAGGGCTTTTGATAGCCGAGAGAAAGCAGCGTCTCTCGCGCCTTCAGGCACAACACGGCATCGCCGAGGTAGGCGAGCGTGAGAAGCGGAGTCGTCTCTGCCGTCATTTTGCCGCAAACAGCGTGCCGACTGCCGTACCCTCCAGCACGCGATAGATGTTCTTCGGATCGGCGCCCGAGGTAATAACCATCGGGATCCCGTGCCGCATCGCAAAGGACGCCGCCTCGAGCTTTGAGTGCATTCCGCCCGTGCCGAGTGCGGTGCCGGCGCCGCCCGCGATCTCGTAGAGCTCGTCGGTGATCTCATGCACCACGGGAATGCGACGCGCATTCTCGTCTGCGCGGGGATTGGCGGAATAGAGGCCGTCCACGTCCGAAAGGTTGATGAGCAGATCCGCGTCGCACAGATGTGCCACATGTGCGGAAAGCGTATCGTTGTCGCCGAATTCGATCTCTTCGTAAGAGACGGTGTCGTTCTCGTTGACCACGGGGATGACACCCGAGGAAAGCAACGTCGCAAAGGTGCGGCGGGCGTTGGCGTGGCGCGCAGAATGTTCTACCACGTCACGGGTGATAAGCACCTGTGCGATGACGTGGGAATACTCCGAAAAAAGACGGTCGTAAAGGTCGATCAGGCCGCACTGGCCGACGGCGGCCGCCGCCTGCTTTTCCGCAAGGCTCTTGCCTTCTTTGGTCTGTCCCAAACGGGCAAAGCCGACGCTCATGGCGCCGGAGGAGACGAGGATCATTTCCCTCCCCCCGTTCTGCAGATCGGAAAGCACGCGCACAAGCTCTTCGATGCGGCGCAGATCCATCGTGCCGTTTTCGTGCGTGAGCGTGGAGGAGCCCACCTTCACCACGATGCGACGGGCGTTTTCAAAACTGTTTTGTGTCATATTTTTTCCTTCTCGAAAAAAGTGCTTGCAATTGTCAACCATATCATTATAATAAGAAGTGAGCCGTTTGGCAAGTTTTTTGTGCAAAAGAAAGGGGCAAGACCTCTATGAAAAAGCAAAAATATGAGATTCAGGTGCTTGGCATGCCCCTGAACATCCAGACCACCGAGAGCGAAGAGGCCGTCAAGAAAAACGCAAAGCACGTGGAAGACGCCATCAACGACCTCATCTACAAGAATGCCCGCATCACCAAAGGGCAGGCTATGCTCTTTTTGGCGCTGGACTACCTTTCGGAAAACGAGCGACTCAAGGCAAAGATCGCAGAACTTGAGGCAAAACAGAAATAATTTTGGCCCTTCCCTGCCAAATTCACGAAAAAACGCTTGACAAGTTCGATTTTTCGTGTATAATGGCATTTGCCTACGCGAGAGTGGCGGAATTGGCAGACGCGCTAGCTTGAGGGGCTAGTGGCAGCAATGCCGTGTGGGTTCAAGTCCCGTCTCTCGCACCAAACAAAAAAGCAGACCTTTGAGTCTGCTTTTTTTGTTTGTATCTGAAGTGCGGGGACTTGAACCCTAAGAGGGCTTGCGGCGTTAAGTGTGACAGTCCGGGGGA
>JAZRZY010000086.1:0-4833 GCA_045601605.1 Eubacteriales bacterium | reverse complement strand
AGTCTGTTTTTTACCACACAGCTTTTGGAACTTTCTATCCCCATGGTCATCGCACTCAACAAGAGCGATATCAACGAAAAACAAAAGACCGAGATCGATGTTTCGGCCTTGTCGGAAGCCTTGCACTGTCCCGTGATCCGGACCGTTTCCACCTCTGCACACGGACTGCGTAAGCTTGTGTCGGTGGCGATGTCGCTTGCAGGGACCAAACAGAAGGCGCCTTATCACGCACGGGCGACGGACCCTGCCGATCGTGCGGCACAGGCAGAGGAGGATCGCCGCCGCTTCGCCTTTGTCAACGAGATCGCCGAGCGCGTCGTGCGCCGCGAGAAAATGAAGCTCTCGCGCACCTTCGCCGATCGCGTGGACGTCGTTTTTACCAATCGGTGGTTCGGCATCCCGATCTTTGCCGCCGTGATGTTCTTGGTCTTCCAGATCTCGCAGGTATGGCTCGGCGCCCCGCTTGCCGAATTGCTCGAAGCGGGACTCTCCTTCTTTCGTGATTGGGTCGGCGGCCTGCTTTCGGAGGCAGACCCCTTCCTGCGCGCCTTGCTTCTGGACGGTGTGCTTGGCGGCGTGAGTGCCGTGCTCGGCTTCTTGCCGCTTGTGATGGTGATGTATTTTCTCATCGCCCTTTTGGAGGATTGCGGCTATATGTCGCGCGTGGCGGCGCTGTTGGATCCGATCTTCAAAAAAGTCGGTCTTTCGGGCAAGAGCGTCATCCCCTTCGTGATGAGCGTTGGCTGCGCCGTTCCGGGCGTGATGGCAAGCCGCACCGTGAAGGACGTGCGGGAACGCCGCGCCACGGCGATGCTTGCCCCGTTTATGCCCTGCGGCGCGAAGATCCCCGTCATCGCTCTGTTTGCGGGCGCTTTCTTCGATGGGGCAGGCTGGGTCAGTACCTTGATGTATCTTTGCGGCATCGCCATCATCTTCCTCGGCGCTCTGCTCATCAATTACCTCACGAAAAACCGCGCCAAGTCCTATTTCATCATTGAGCTTCCCGATTATAAGTTCCCGTCCTTGGCGGGAGCCTTCCGTGAGATGCTCGGCCGCGCAAAGGAATACATCGTCAAGGCGGCGACCATCATTCTTCTGTGTAACACCGCCGTGCAGATCATGCAGAGCTTCACTTGGAGCTTTACTGCGGCGGAGAGTGCAAACGAGTCCATTCTTGCCACTGTCGCCGCGCCCTTTTCCTACGTGCTTTTGCCGGTGGTCGGCGTGCTTTCCTGGCAGCTTGCCGCCGCCGCCGTTACGGGCTTTATCGCCAAGGAGAACGTGGTCGGCACGCTCGCCGTCTCTTTCGTCGGGCTTCAGAATCTCATCGACGCGGAAGAGTTCGCCCTCTTGGAGGGCGCCGGTGGGGAAGTGGCGGGGATGCTTGCCATCTCCCGCGTCGCGGCGCTTGCGTATTTGATGTTCAATTTGTTCACGCCGCCCTGCTTTGCCGCCATCGGTGCCATGAACGCGGAAATGAAGAGCGTAAAATGGCTTCTCGGTGCGCTGGGCTTGCAGTTCGGCATCGGCTTTTCGCTCGCGTATTTGGTGTACACCGTCGGCACGCTTCTGACGGACGCCGTCGTTCTCAACGTGCCTGCCGCGCTCTCGGGTCTTGCGGCGGTACTCGTGTTTGCAGCAGTGCTCTTTTTTGCCGGCTTCAAAAAAGGTACGCAGAAAATAGGAGGCTGATATGGATCAAAACGTTCTCATCGGAATCGTCCTTGCTCTCATCCTGCTCGGGGCTGTCTGGTATTTGGTGCGCGCCTCTCGCAAAGGGCGTAAATGCATCGGCTGTGCCCATGCCGATACCTGTGCCCGCCGCTGTGTGAAGGGCGGCGCTTGCGTCGAACACAAGAACCCCGAAGAGGGCTCTGAGAAAGAGTGACAGAGAAAAAGAAAAATGCTCCGCATCTGCGGAGCATTTTTTGTAGATAGACTTAGATGGCGCGGGTCACTTTGCCACTGCGCAGGCAGGAAGAGCAGACGTGAACGGTCTGGTTCGAGCCGCCGACCACTGCCTTCACGCGACGGACGTTGGGCTTCCAAGCGCGGTTGGAGCGTCTATGAGAGTGGGAGACCTTGCAGCCGAAGCCGACGCCTTTTCCACAAATTTCGCATTTTGCCATGGTTTTTCCACCTCCTGTGTGGTGCTATTCAAACGTAACGAATGAATTGTACCACAACGAAATCAAAAATGCAAGAGTATTTTGAAAAAATTTTATCGAGTCAGGTCCTTTACGTTGGGAGCGACGAGCTCGTCGATGGGCGTGTCGGGCGTCGCGGTCAATTCATAGACCGGCTTTTGGTATTCACCGCCGCGGAAGGTGATGGATGCGTAGGGGAAGCCCTCTTCGTTTAAGAGCGTCACGTACTCTCGGACGCGACGGGCAAAGGAGGAGAGCGCGTCGGGCGTGCCGACGGCGACGGCGGAGTCAAATTCCAGCGTGATCTCGCTTTCCGCCCCCCATTTTTCGGGCGGGGAGTCGTACGCAAACGTTTCGGAAAAGGGTTCGTACGTCTTCGGCGTGACGGTGACGTGGTAGTTCCCGTCGGAGAAATTCTCGTGCAGAAGCGCCAAGAGCGCGCTTTTTTGCTCAACGGCGGATTTTTGCACCATGGCGTTCAGATAGCCGTCCTCCTCGGAGGAGGCGGTAAACTCCAAATCGCGCACGCAAAAGGTGGCGCAGTAGGTGCGGGTCAAGGGATCCCAGAACGAGTGGCGCACGGAAAATGTTTCGGAATATTGCGCTTCGTAGCGCGCCGCCTGCGCTTCGGTCACTTGCGTTAGGGTGATGGGGTTTCCGAAGACGATGTGCCACGCGCCGAGCAGCAACACGCAGGACAATACGCCGCAGAGGGCGGGGATGCGTTTTTGCGGTCCTTTCGCGAAGAAGCGAAGCAGGCGCGCGGTATAAAATCCGGCGGCAAAAAAAGCACTTGGCACGAGGCTGAAAAAGAAGAGTGCCGCCTCGCCCTCGGTGAGGGTGACGGCAAGTAATACACAACTCAGCACACAGATGGGGATGAGATAGCGCGCCTGATCGTAAAAGAAGGGAATCACGACGCCCGCGAGCAGTAAGAGGGGAAGCGTACCCCAGATCTCCTTGGGCGGGAAGGTGCAGAATGCGGCGAGAAAGACGAGCAGCGATGCGACGGACAGACGTACCCCGTCGCGTGCAAAAAATCGTTTGAGCAAGTTCATGATTCCTCCGTTTTCGGCGCAGAGATCTGCGCGGGACGAAGTTATTATAACACAGAACTCTCCATTTGACAAAAAAGATTTTCTTTCTGCGGAAAACTCTTGCAAAGAGGGCACAAATCCGTTACAATAGAAGGTAGTATTTTTGTGTAAAGGGGTCAACATGGTACAACGCGTCTATGTCGAAAAACGCGCTCTGCACGCACTGGAGGCAGGGCATCTACTTGCGGAATTGAAGGATTCTCTTCAGATCACCTCGCTTGAGCGAGTTCGCACGCTGGTGCGCTACGACACGGAGGGTGTCGCAGAGGCCGTTTACGAGCGTGCCAAGACCTGTGTCTTTTCCGAGCCGCAGACCGATACGGTCACCGAGACGCCGGATTTTGAGAATGCAGATTTTCTCCTTGCCATCGAGTATTTGCCCGGTCAGTACGATCAGCGTGCGGATTTCTGTGCACAGTGTATCGAGACGCTCGGCAGCACCCGTCCCGTGGTGCGTACCGCCCGCATCTATCTCTTCTACGGTGCATTGAGTGAGGCGGATCGCGCCGCCATCAGGACCCATCTTTTAAACCCCGTGGAGTGCCGCGAGGCTTCCATGGCTCTGCCCGAGACGCTCAAGGACGTCATTCCCGCCGTGGAAAAGGTGCCCGTACTCACGGGCTTTTGCGACTTGGAGGGAGAGGCCCTTGCCTCCTTCCTTGCCGAGCACGGTCTTGCCATGGATACGGAGGATCTCATCTTCCTGCGCGACTGGTTCAAGGAAAAACTGCAGCGTGATCCCACCGAGACGGAACTGAAGCTGCTGGATACCTATTGGTCGGATCATTGCCGACACACCACCTTTACCACCGCCATCGATTCGGTGGAGATCGCCGCGGATTACATTGCAGACGCCTTTGAGGCCTACCGCGCCGCGAGAACTGAGGTGTACGGCAAGCGCGAGCGCGACGTCACCCTTATGGATCTTGCCACCGTCGGCACGAAGTATTTGAAAAAACAGGGGAAGATCCCCTTCCTTGACGAGAGCGAAGAGATCAACGCTTGCTCCATTAAGATCACGGCAAAGACCAAAAAGGGCAACGAACCGTGGCTTCTTATGTTCAAGAACGAGACGCACAACCACCCGACTGAGATCGAGCCCTTCGGCGGCGCGGCAACCTGCCTCGGCGGCGCTATCCGCGATCCGCTCTCGGGTCGTTCCTACGTGTATCAGTCTATGCGTGTCACGGGCGCGGGCGATCCCACCGTTTCGCTTTCCGAGACCTTGCAGGGCAAATTGCCCCAGAAGCGTCTGACCGTCACCGCGGCGCAGGGCTTCTCCTCCTACGGCAATCAGATCGGTCTTGCCACGGGCGGCGTTACGGAATATTATCACCCCGGCTACGTTGCAAAGCGTATGGAGCTCGGCGCAGTCATTGCTGCGGCGCCGGAGCACAACGTGGTGCGGAAGAGCCCCGTCGGCGGCGACCGTGTCATCCTGCTCGGCGGCGCAACGGGTCGCGACGGCTGCGGCGGTGCCATCCGCGACCCGCTGTCCGGCCGTGCATATGTCTATCAGGCTATGAGAGTCACCGGCGCAGGCGATCCCCGTCTGCCCGTTGACCAGACCATGAAGGGCAAGCTGCCCC
>JAZRZY010000085.1:0-15752 GCA_045601605.1 Eubacteriales bacterium | reverse complement strand
GTGACCGCCGCCGTGCCCAACACGACGCGAAACGCGCCCGCATCCAGATATGCTTTTACGATCTCCATCGAGCGCACCCCGCCGCCGACCTGCACCCGAAGGGAGGTCTCGGCAGAAAAACGGCGAATGAGTTCCGCCTCTCGGGGCACTCCGTCGCGCGCGGCGGCGAGATCCACCGTATGCAGATAGCGGCACCCTGCCTCTTCAAAGGCGCGGGCAACCGAAAGCGGGTCTTCGCTGTAAACAGTCATTTTTTTATAATCCCCGTGCAACAGGCGCACCGCGCGCCCCTCGTACAGGTCAATGGCAGGAAACAGATTCATACACGCACTCCGAGTTTGCAAAAGTTTTTTAAGATCTTCAGCCCCACGTCCCCGCTCTTTTCGGGGTGGAACTGACAGCCGCAGACGTTCTCTTTTGCGACGATCGCCGTTAGTTCCGCGCCGTATTCGGTCGTGGCAACAAGGCTCTCTTCGCACTCTGCGGCGTAGAAAGAATGTACGAAATACACGCAATCCCCCTCCTCAATGCCGTCGAGCAAGGGGTGCTTTTGTTTTTGGATCAGCGCGTTCCATCCAATGTGCGGAATGAGAAGCGCGGGATCGATCGTCCCCTGCATCCCGACGACACGTCCGCGGAGAAATCCGAGGCCCGCGTGTCTGCCGAATTCCAGGCTCTCGTCAAACAACAACTGCATCCCGAGGCAGATCCCCATCAGAGGTTTTCCCGCCGCCGTTTCCGCGCGCAAGACATCCTCCAGAGCGCTTTGGGCAAGCTTTTTGCGCGCATCCGCAAAGGCGCCCACGCCCGGAAGAAGAATGCGATCCGCCGCGCGGATGACCTCCGGCGAGCTTGTGACGCAAGCCTCTTCGCCGATGGCGGCAAAAGAAGAGGTGAGGCTGAAGAGATTGCCGACGCCGTAATCTACGATGGCAACCATCAGAGCACTCCCTTGGTAGAGGGGACGCTGTTCGGATTTTGTATATCGATCGCAGTCGCATTTTTCAGCGCGCGGGCAACGCACTTGAACGTCCCTTCAATGATGTGATGAGAATTTTTCCCCGCCATCTTTCTCAGATGCAGAGTGCAAGCGGCATTTCGCACGAAGGAAAGGAAGAACTCCTCCACAAGCTCCGTGTCGAAGGTGCCGACCTGCGGAGACGGAATCTCCAGCGCATAAGAAAGATGCGCACGCCCCGAAAGATCGACTGCGGATAAAATAAGCGTCTCGTCCATCGGAAGGATCATATAACCGTAACGGCAAATGCCGCGCTTGTCCCCAAGCGCCTCGGAAAATGCCTGCCCCAGCGCAATGCCGATGTCTTCCACCGAGTGGTGGAAATCCACCTCCGTATCCCCCTTGCAGGTGACGGACAAGTCATAACCCGAATGAGCGGCAAACAGGGTGAGCATATGATCGAGAAAGCCGATGCCCGTATCACACGTGCTTTTTCCGCTTCCGTCCAAATTCAAAGAGAGCGAAATATCGGTCTCTTTCGTGGTTCTTACGATGCTTGCCTGTCTCATAAAAGCTCCTTACATACAGTCTCTAAAATGGCAACGAACACGCGCATTTCTTCCTCGCTTCCGACGGAGATGCGCAAAAAATCGCGGCAACGCACGTCCTGAGCAAAATAGCGCACCAAGATCCCGCGCTCCTTGAGGGCGGCGTAAAGTGCCGAAGCCGCAAGCGTCTCGTGACGGGCAAACAGGAAGTTCGTGCGGCTTTCGGGAACGAAAAAGCCCATTGAGAGAAGACGGTTTCGCACCGTCTCACGGGTCTCTTCGATGCGGCGTGTGCATTCGGTGTAATAGGCATCGTTCTGTACGGTGACCTCACCGAGAAGCAGGGTGAGTCGGTTGACGTTATAGGGATTGGTGGAGTAGCGAATGCGTTCCAGATCGGCAATGATCGCCTCACTTGCAAAGGCGTAACCAAGCCGCGCGCCCGCCATGGCGCGGGATTTGGAAAAGGTACGTACGACGATCAAGTTGTCGTACTTCTCAAGCAGGGGAAGCGCGCTTTCTCCGCCGAAATCCACGTAGGCCTCATCGACGAGCACGATGCGCTCGGGATTTGAGGAAAGGATGCGTTCCACCTCGCAAAGCGGGAGCGCAATGCCGGTGGGTGCATTTGGATTGGCAAGGAAGACGGTGCCGCGCGCGGCGATGAGTGCTTCCACGTCCACACTGTAATCTTCCTTCAGCGGCACCTCCGTGCTGCGAGCCCCCACGAGGGAGGCAAAGACCTTATAAAAGCCGTAGGTTACGTCGCAATAAACGGCGTCTGCCTCGGTACAATAAGCCAAAAAGGCAAAATACAAAATGTCGTCCGAGCCGTTTGCAAGATAGACCTGCTCCGCCTTCACTCCGTAGAGCTCGGCGAGTGCCTCCTTGAGCCTTTTTCCCGTGGGATCGGGATACAGGCGAAGCGACTCAAGCACGCCGTCCGTCACGGCTGCGCGCACGGCGGGCGCGGGCGGATACGGCAATTCGTTGGTGTTGAGCTTGATGAGGTTTTCCACCCCGCGGGGCTGTTCGCCCGGTGTATAAGGGGCAAGCGACTCAAAGCGTTCAAGCAAAAAGCGACTCATAAATTCTCTTCCCTCTTTCGGATGGCAACGCTCTCTGCGTGCGCTCCGAGCCCCTCGGCCGAAGCAAAGGTGACGACCTTGTCCGCCATTGTACCGAGTGCCTCACGCGTCACGTAGGAATACTGTGTCTTTTTGATGAAATCGTCCACGGAAAGCGGGCTGGAAAAGCGCGCCGTTCCACCGGTGGGCAGGGTGTGATTGGGGCCTGCAAAGTAATCGCCGAGCGCCTCGGGACAATAGTTGCCCAAAAAGACGCTGCCCGCGTTTTCCACAGAATCCAGCGCCGAAACCGCGTCCTTGATGCAAAGCTCCAAATGTTCGGGCGCGATGGCGTTGGAGACAAAAAGCGCCTCCTTGAGATCCCGAACCAAGATGATCTTGCCGTTTTGGTCAATGGAGGTGCGGGCGATTTCCGCACGGGAAAGGCGAGGGATTTGGCACTCCAGCTCCTTCTGAACGGCCTGTGCCAGCGCCGCGCTCGGGGTGACGAGAACTGCCGAAGCGTTCTTGTCGTGTTCCGCCTGACTCAAGAGATCTGCGGCGACGTAGGGCGCGTGCGCCGTCTCATCCGCAATGACCAAGATCTCGCTGGGGCCCGCGATCATATCGATGGCGACGCGACCGAAGACCTGCCGCTTTGCCTCGGCGACGAAGGCGTTGCCGGGGCCGACGATCTTATCCACGCGCGGCACGCTCTCGGTGCCGTAGGCCAAGGCGGCGACGGCCTGCGCCCCGCCAAGCTTAAAGATGCGGGAAACGCCTGCGATCTTCGCCGCCGCTAAGATGACGGGAGAAACGACGCCTCCGCGTGCGGGCGTAGTCATCACGATCTCACGGCAACCCGCGAGACTTGCGGGGATGGCATTCATCAAAACCGAGGAAGGATACGCCGCTGTGCCGCCCGGCACGTAAAGGGCAACCTTCTCAATGGGGGTGATCTTCTGTCCGAGTATGCTGCCGTCCTCGCGACGGATCTCAAAGCCCTCGCGCACCTGATGCTTATGGTAGGCGCGGATATTCTCTGCCGCCTCGCGCAAAATGGAGACAAACGATTCTCCGACGCTTTGAAACGCCGCCTCGATCTCCGCTTCACTGACTTCAAAGCTCTCCGCTTCAAACGCATCGAACTTGAGGCAATACTCACGCAGCGCCGCGTCTCCGCGGGTTCGCACCGCATCGATGACCTCGCTGACCACCGAGGCGACGTCCACCTTCTCCTCAAGGCGGGAAAGCACGCCCTCGATGCCGACTTCTTCAAACTTTACAATGGAAATCATGCCTGTTCTCTTTCTGCGAGCTCGGCGATGAGCGCACAGCTCAATCGGTCGATCTCACTTTTCTTGAATTGATACACCGCTTTGTTGGCGATGAGGCGAGCGCTGATGGGAAGGATCGTCTCCACAACCTCCAGATCGTTTTCCTTTAAGGTAGTGCCCGTCTCCACGATGTCCACAATGACATCCGTCATACCCAAAATCGGGGCAAGCTCGATCGAACCGTTCAGATGAACGATGTCGATGTCACGGCACTTCTTGGCATAGTGCGCTTTTGCGATGGAGACGAATTTCGTCGCCACGCGAAGGGTGCGGGCATTGTCGTCCGTAAAACCGCGACGCGCGGCCACCGCCATACGGCAACGTCCCACGCCGAGATCACAGAGCTCGTACACGTTCGGCGCATATTCAAGCAAAATATCGCGCCCTGCCACACCGATATCCGCCGCGCCGCGTTCCACGTAGATGGGCACGTCGGAGGGTTTGACCCAAAAATAGCGCACGCGATTCTGTGCGTCCTCGAAGATCAATTTGCGGCTCTCCCGCAAGATCTCGTCGCAGGAAAATCCCGCGCGCGCAAACATCCCGTAAACCTTCTCGCCGAGCCTGCCTTTGGGCAGGGCGATGTTCAAAAAGTCACTCATCTCTTTCCCTCCTTCGGCGGCAGGCGATCCAAGTACACGGCAAAGCCGATGGCACCGGCATCCTTGTTTAGGCGGCACATCAATTTGTCATAACGGCCACCCGAAAGCACCTCCTGCGAAGCTCCCGACACGTAGCCGGAGAAGACCACACCGTTGTAGAAACGGCGGTTGGGAAGCACGGAAAAATCAAAGATGATACGCTCCCCAAAAGCAGCAAGCTCCTCGCTTGCACAGAGGGCGGAAAGCGCATCCGCCGCCCGGGCGATCCCCGCCTTTTCAAAGAGCGGCAGAAGCATATCTCGCGCCCTGTCGAGCGGGGCGGAGGTTGAAATGAGCTGAATCAGCAAGGTACAAAACGTTTCCGAAAGCCCCTGCTCCTTGCAAATGCGAGATGCCTCCACGGCATTTTTCGTGGAGATGCAGGCGCAGAGCGCCGCCTGCATCTCCTCGGAGGTCTCGAAACGGGAAAAAAGTTCTTCCAAAATGCCGAGATCGGAGACGGAAAGCACAAAGTTCTCGGAAATGTCCGAAAGACATTCCGCCGCAAGCGCACACACGTCCTCGACCTGTGTCTCGCCGAGCGGCCCCATACACTCCACGCCGGACTGCAAGATCTCGCAAAAGCCGCCGCTCTGCGAGGGGCGATAGACGGTCTCGTTGTAGTAGAGCTTCTGAAGAGACTCGCCGTCGTAATTCTTGGCGATCGACAAGGTGACGTCCGGCTTGAGCGCCATCAATTTCCCGTCCGTATCGGTGAAGGTGATGACCTGACGGCTGACCAAAAAATCGCGATTGCGCGCATAGAGATCATACTCCTCGAACTTGCTCATACGGTATGGCTGAAAGCCGCGGGCAAGATAGCGAGCACGCAACGAAAAGGAGACTTCCTCCTCCGCGCTCATAAGCGTTCTGTAATCCATCACTTCTCCGCCTCCTTGACGCCGAGGCGGGAAAGCACGCGGCGGTATCCTCCCCCGCCGTACAATACGCACTTGTTGACGCGGCTGATGGTGGCGGATGACGCACCGGTCTCCTGACCGATCTGATTGAAGGTCTTTCCTTCGATCAAATTCTTTGCCACATCCAGACGCTGAGACATCTCGATGATCTCGTTGACGGTACAAATATCCTCAAAAAAGGCACGGCACTCCTCTTCGGTCTCGAGTGCCAAAACGGCGCGAAAAAGCGCCTTTGCCTGTCGTGTCTTCAACGGGGACATAACACACCTCCTTGGTTTGTGCTCATATGGTAACACTTTAGCGTGCTAAAGTCAAGGGTTTTGTGTGATTTTTCTGCCGTTTTTTCCCGCTCCCATAACTTCGAGCACGCTTTTTGTTGTGTTTTTTGCAAATTTATTGTACAATGCTGACAAGCGAGCAACATCGAAGAGGTTTTTATGAAGATCAAACAGATCGCACTCCCATACTCCAAGGCCAAGGAACTGCCGCGCCCCTCCCACAAAAAACCGAGACGTCCCCTGTTTTGCATCGGCGCTCTGGTGCGGCTCTTATCCCTGCCGACGCTTCGGAAAACACGTTTTTCCTATGAAGATGCGTCCCTTCCTCGCGCGGGCGAGGGGCCTTATCTCATTTTGATGAACCACTCAAGCTTCACGGATATGAAGCTTGCCTACCGCATTTTTTATCCCAAGCATCCCCTTTCGATCGTCTGCACAACGGATGCCTTCATCGGAAAGGCACCTTTGCTCCGATGGATGGGCTGTATCCCGACGCAGAAATTCGTGACCGACGTCAACCTCGTGTTTGATATGGTCTATGCAGTGCAAAAGAACCGCACCAGCATCCTCCTCTACCCCGAAGCCGGCTACTCGCTGGACGGCACGGCGACCGTCCTGCCCAAAAAGCTCGGCGGTCTGGTCAAAAAACTCGGCATCCCCGTTTTGATGGTCAAGACCGAAGGTGCTTTTTTGCGCGATCCGCTCTACAACGCCCTGCAGCTCAGAGACACGGAGGTCTCTGCGCGCGTGGACTGCCTGCTGACGCGCGAGGAGCTTTCAAAAAAGAGCATTGACGAGATCGACGCCGTTTTGGAACAGGCCTTCACCTTTGACGCCTGGCGTGAGCAGAAGGCTGCCGGCACTCTCATCGACGAGGACTTCCGCGCAGACTTTTTGCACCGCGTTCTCTACCGCTGTCCGAACTGCCAAACAGAAGGACAGATGGTGGGAAAAGGCACCGAGATCACCTGCCGCGCCTGCTCGCACACCCACGTCCTGACCGAAGAAGGCGTCCTGCAGGCAAAGGACGGCGAGACAAAATTCACCTTCGTTTCCGATTGGTTTGCCTGGCAGCGCGAATGCGTCAGACAAGAGCTGGAGGCAGGCGACTACCGGCAGGAATGGCGCGTGGACATTGGTATGATCTGTGACCACAAGGCGCTCTATCGCCTCGGTGAAGGCACGCTCGTGCAGAACACGGACGGCCTGCACTTAACGAGTGACGACGGAGAACTCGTTTACACGCAAAGCGCAAAATCCGCCTATTCCCTCAACGTCGATTACCATTGGTACGAGATCGGAGACGTCATCGGCATCGGAAAGCGAAAAGAACTTTACTACTGCTTTCCGAAGGATCAGTCCTACAGCGGCGTGACAAAAGCGCGGCTGGTTGCCGAGGAGCTCTACAAACTGAAAACAGCCGAATAAAAAAAGAAAGAACCGAACGAAATCGTTCGGGTCATTCTTTTCAGGCAAGCTTTCGCTTATACTCCGCAACGGCGGATTCGATGAGCATACGCGCTTCCAAGGGGCTGATCGTCAGCCCGCGCTCGGCAAGCATCTCCGAAACCGCCTCCAATGCGCGGTCGAGTTTCTCCTCGCCGGAAAGCTCGGCATACAGTTGCTCCACCGCGCCGACGCAGGTTTGCACCACCTCACGCTTGGCACGGTCGGCAAAAAAGTTCTCCAAAAGGCGCTTTGCCACCATCCCGAGATAGCCTGCAATGGCAGTCAAAGCGGCAGAGATCAGACTCGGTCCGTATTCGGACAAAAACAGGCGAAACGTCTCCATCTCACACCTTCTTTACCTTTTCGGTGACGACCCAAGAGTTGAGTTCCTTGACGAGCACTCTGCCCGAAAGCACCTGTGATACCGTGAAGATCTCACCGACATAGCGCGACGGCACGCGCACACCGTTGGAATAGACGGCACCCTCCAGAATACGCACCCGATCCCCCGGGCGAATCGTCTCGTCCTTCTCCGTCGACCCGGAGGCAGATTTCACATAGCGGTTTTCCACCCAGGAATAAAGCTCTTCGATCAGCACGCGCCCAGGCAAGGTCTGCTTGACGGTATAGACGGGTCCGATATATCGGCTCGGCACAGAAACGCCGTTGGTGTATATCGCACCTTTCTCCAGCACGATCTTGTCGCCTGCGCCGAACACGGCGTTTACCGCCTTCTCATCAAGCGCCTCGCCGCCCGAAGCGTCATAGACACCGATGCGGTTCGGAATGCCGGAATAGGCGGCAATGTCCAGACTCTCCAGCGAAAAGCCCGAGGGGCGAAGTTCCCAGTGCAAGTGGGCACCGTTCGCATTGCCCGTGGCACCCATGATGCCGATGACCTGTCCTTTCTTCACTTTTTCGCCTGCGCGCACCAAGCGCTGAGCAAGATGGCAATGGTACAGGCGGCGACCGTCTTTGAGATCCAGACGGACGTAGTTGCCCCATTCCCAGGTTTTGTTCTGTCGGTCGGTGACGATCGTACTGACGGCGACCGTCGCATCCTCTACGGCGACGATCCGCACCGAGGAGGTTCCGACCAGATCAATGCCCTTGTGCATAACGCCGTCGCGCATACCGTAAGGGCTGGTGACGCGAATATCACCGGATTCAAACGGATTTTTCATCTTCAAATTTCCTTTCTTAATTTCCGGAAAGCCACGCACCGACCGCACCCAGAATTAGGGCGATCGTCGCCGTGGCAAGGTAGGTCACAATGCTTCGGCGATAATGCCGCAGATCCTCGCCGGGGCTTTGCTCCACGGCGTGCAAACGGCTTTGCGTTTCCGAAATTTTTTCTTCCACGGCCCCCAGCTTGACGGAGATGGCCTCACAGAGGGCAACGAGATTGTGCAGCTCGCAAAGCTTGAGTTTGATCTCGTCAAGCTGATGAAAGATGTTTTTCTCATTGGTCTCAAGCACCGCGGTGCGCTCATTCAATCCCAGGGGTTCCATCTCGTCACCGCACAAAACAGAGCACGTGGGAATCGTCGATGCGGCGCATCACGTAAAAGGGCGAATACTCCTCGCTTTTTCGAGCGATTCCCCCTTCTCCCGCGGCGATCATATCGCCTGCCGAAAGACTTCCGTCATCGAGGACAACGAGCTTCCCGATCAAGCCCACGGGTGCCCATTCGGGGCGCTGAAAGCGCGGCAGATATTCTCGCTTCGGGTCAAAGTCCTCGGAAATGACGGGGGTCTCCCGACCCAATTCATCCTTCTCCATAATCATACGCCCGAAGACGTCTCTTTGATAACGGCCCTGCCAAGATTCCGAGGCGGCATCCCCAAGTATGGCGGGGGCGGCAGAGATGATCCCAAACGGCCTTTCGTCTGCTCGGCAGAGCGCGATCTTATCCCCCTTGAGGCTGACAAGCCTTCCCGTGCGATCCTCGCCTTCGGGGTTTTGATCCTCCCACTCGAAAAACTCCGCGTAATCCGCACCCGCCGAGGAATAGGTGCCGCACGAATACACTCTGCCCCCTGCAGTGATGCGCAGAGCGTTTGCGCGCGCCTCTTCGCTTTCTCCCGCGCCGACGATGAAAACCGTCTGTCCGTCACCGCGTTCAAATGCATTGTACTTACCGACGCAGACCTGATTGCGATCCGCCAAAAGCCCCGTACCGAGTCCGATCCCCGAGGACGGGAAAAGCCCCGCGCCGCTGTCATACGGCGCAAAAGGAGTAGAAGCATCGCCGCGCGCAAACATATAGTAGAAGGGGAAATCTCCCGCCGAACGATAGGACAGACGCACATAGCCGTCGGTCTCAAACTCCAGCTCCAAGCAATCTCCCACGTCGTCACCGCCGAAGCTATACACAAATCTGCGGTTTGTATCGTAAAATGCACCTCTCAGGACCATCGCCGACGAAAGGAGAGTACGGTACACGTACTTCCCTGCCGTCACGGCGATGTGCCCCGAGGTGGCGCAACTCGTATTGTGAATGAGTTTGCCGTTTTCATTGAGGTAATGGTTCGCTTGGGTGCCGACGAGTTTCGGACTGAAGAGGTTGTGTGTCACGCTGCGGCACACAACCGATTCCTTCAATTCTTCCTCACCGATGCTTCGGGGGCGCGGCGTGACGCCCGAAACCCACTCCGTCCAAGTGCCGTGCCCCAAACGATCCAGCTGACGGCCGTACACAAGTATCGCACCGCTGCCCTCATTCTGATCAAACAGAACCTGCGCCGTATTCAACTCTCCCGCACTGTTCATCACTTGAAAAACAAAAAGCCAGACAGCCCCCGTGTAAACGCGAGTTTCCCTCGGGAAGTTCTGCTTCGTGCCCGAGAGGCAAAAATAGATGCCGGGAGTCGTGATCTCATCGGCATCCGCATCCCTGATCTCCTGCACTCCGAATCCCGTCTCGCCGCGTTCGCCGCGCTCTCCCGTTTCACCCTGCTCCCCGCGTTCCCCACGCTCGCCGCGGATGCGGGAAAGCTCAATGAAATCACGGTAGGCCTCATCGCCTTCCGCAGCATATTTCCACTGCAAATGCGTCTCATTCGCGCGGAAAGAAAGCTCCGCGATGCTGAGCTTCCCCGCCGTCTCTCCGAGAAGGCGCATAAATTCCGAAAGCAAGGTGGGGTCCGCCGCTTGTGCAGGCTGTGCCTCCTGCGGCAGATCCGTTCCGAGCACGTCCAAGCGCAGTCGGTTGACCGTGGCAAGGGAGTGCTCCCCCTTGACGCCGAGACAAGTGACATAGAAGGCGCCCTCCCGCTCCAAAACGGCGTGGGGCACAAAATAAGTTGCGCCGCGGGTGATGTTTGCCACCTCGTAGGACGTCTCGCCCTCCTCCGCGCGCCAGAAGCGCATCATAATAAAATAGCCGTCCCATTCCTCGGAAAAATCCGCCTTGAAGCGTACGAAATCCCGCGCGCCCGCACACAGGCAAAGATCGGAATCCTCCGAGAGCGCAAGGTGCTGGTTGTTTACTGTAAAATGCAGCATAAAAATCCTCCTTTTTTCTGCGTTTGTGCGAATTTTAAGGATTTTGAGCCCTGACAGACAATGACAGACGGAAAAATTCGCCCCCGCGTGAAAAAAAGTTTGTTTTTTTCTCCTGTTCGAGGTATAATAGAGGAAATGAAATCTGTCACAGGAGTCCCTATGCAAACCGACTTTTTCTCCCGACGCAAGCTCAGCGATTCTCTCTCGCTCTCGTTTACGGAAAACCGCTTGCACAAGACAAACTACTTGAGTCTGTTCTTCTGCATGCCTCTCTCCGACGAGACCGCCTCCGAGGCTGCCGCGCTTGCACACCTGATCACGAACGCATCCGCCGAATATCCCGAGATGCGAAACCTGCGCCGCGCCAAGGCCGCCCTTTACGGTGCGGAGATCTCCGCCTCCACCAGCGCGCTCGGCGAGACGTTGCTTCTCTGTCTGCACGCCACCTTCTTAAAGGATCGCTACGCGCCCGAGGGTGCAAACATCCTGCCCGGCGTCTTAAACTTCGTGCGCTCCTTTTTGCGTACGCCCTATCTCGTGGACGGAGTCTTTGACCGTCAAATGGTCAAGCTGGAGACCAAAAATGCCGCAGACGACGCACGCGCCGTCCTAAACGACAAGAGCCGTCTTGCACGTCGGCGCCACGTGGAGATTATGTACGAGGGAACCCCCTTTGCCGCAAGTGCGCTCGGCCGCGCCGAGACGATCGAATCGCTCACGCCCCTGCGCCTGACCGAAGCGTTTTACCGCACGCTTGCCACCTCCCCCGTGGAGGCGATCTTCGTCGGAGAGGCAGAGGAGGAGACGCTCTGCACAGCGCTCTGCTCCTGCTTTGACGGATTGCAGAAAAGTTGCCGCCCTCTCCCCGAAGCGAGCGTGGGAGAAGCCCCCAATACCCCCCGCCGCATCACCGAAACCATGGACATCAATCAGGCGCACCTTTGTCTGGGATATCGCTCGAGTGCCATCCGCACCTCCCGCGACTATTTTGCCTTCTCCGTGGCAAACACCGTTTTCGGCGCGGGTACCACGTCGAAGTTGTTTATGAACGTACGCGAAAAGCTCTCCCTCTGTTACCGCGTAGCCTCCATCTATTCCGCACAAAACGGCTTTTTGCAGATCTTCGCCGGTATCGATGCAGACAAACACTCCGCCGCCGAGGCGGAGATCCTCGCCCAGCTTGCCGATACACAAACGGGGCGCATCACAAAGGAGGAACTGCAAAACGCCAAAAACAGCCTGCAAAACGCCATCTGCACCTATACGACCTCGCCCGACAGCATCGCCGCCTGGGCGATCCCCCGCATTTTGATGGGAGTCGCAGTCGATCCCGCGCACGAGACGGAAGAGATCGCAAAAGTCACCGTCGAGCGCGCGGCAGAGGCCTTCCGCACGCTCTCTGCCGACACCTTCTACATTTTGCAAAAGGAGGATGCCTGAGATGTTTGTAAAAACCGATTATCCAAACATCGGGGAAAGCGTTTTGAAGCTTTCGCACAAAAGCGGGTTAAACGTCATTCTCATCCCGCGTGAGGGCAAGGAAGCCTTTGCCCTGTTCGGTACGAAATACGGGGCGATGGACCACACCTTTTCCGTGGACAAGCGCGAGGTGCAAGTGCCGGACGGAATCGCTCACTTCCTTGAGCACAAGCTCTTTGAAAACGAAGACGGCACGGATACCTTCTCCCGATTTGCCGCAGAAGGAGCCTCCGCCAACGCCTTCACCTCCAACGAAATGACCGCCTACCTCTTCTCCGCCACCGATCGTTACCACGAGTCGCTCGAGGTGCTTCTCGACTTTGTGACACACCCGTACTTCACGCCGGAAACGGTGGCAAAGGAGCAGGGCATCATCGCCCAAGAGATCCGGATGTACGAAGACGATCCGGACTATCAGCTCTATTTCGGACTGTTAAACTGCCTGTATCAAGAGCATCCGATCAAGATCGACATTGCCGGCACGGTGGAGTCCATTTCCGAGATCACCGACCGTACCCTCTACGACTGCTACAACACCTTCTACCATCTGCAAAATATGGCTCTGGTGCTCTGCGGCCCCTTTGACCCCGCGCGAGTCGAAGAGGTCTGCGACAAGGTCCTGCACGAAAGTGCCCCCTTCCAACTCTCCCGCACGCCCCCCGTCGAAGCACGCGAGATCGCAAAACGAAGCGTCACCCGCTCCTTCCCCGTGGCGATGGCACAGTTTGCCATCGGTCTCAAAGAGACCGAGCTTTCCGGAGATGCCGAGCGTTTCTTAAAGCGTGTGGCCGCCCAAGAGGTTGCCCTGTCCATCTTCTTCTCCCGCACCAGCGATTTCTTCGACCGCCTCTACGAGGAGGGCACGCTCTCCGAGGTGTTCTCCACCGCCTATCAATTCCTCGACTCCTGCGCCTTCACCATTTTCCAAGGTGAGAGCGAAGAGCCGGAGAAGGTCGCGCGCGAGATCCGCAAGACGGTAAAGCACGCCGCAAAAGCCGAGATCTCCGACGAGGATTTCGAGATCGCAAAGCGCATGACCTATTCCACCATCGTGCAAGGACTCAACTCCCCCGGCGATGTTGCCACGCAGTATCTGTCCTTCCACTTTTTGGGGCTGGATCTCTTCCGCTTTGCCGAGACCGTCGCCGCGCTGAAAAAAGAGGACGTCCTTGAGCGCATCTCCCACTGGGATGAGACGCTCATTGCCGAAAGCTATATCCTGCCAACGAAAGGAGCCTGAATATGCCCTCCCAATTTTACATTGCCTTTCCGGGACTCGGCATTGACGAGTTTGCGGTAAACAAGGTTGCCTTCACGCTGTTCGGGCGCAACATTGCCTGGTACGCCATCCTCATCTGCGCCGGAATGCTCCTTGCTTTCTGGTACGGCACGCACGTCATAAAAAAAGAAGCCTTCACCTCCGACGACTTCTTGAACATCCTGCTCTTCCTCATCCCCTTCGGCATCCTCGGCGCACGACTGATGCACGTCGTGGTGAATCTGGATTATTACAGCGGGAAATCCTTTCTTGAGATTATCGCCATCTGGAACGGCGGCGGTGCCATCTACGGCTCCATTCTCGCCGGAATCCTCGTGATCTCGGTTTACTGTCTCGTGAGAAAGCTGAACGTGCTGAGTGTGCTGGACGCCTTTGCGCCCTGCCTGCTCATCGGACAATGCATCGGCCGTTGGGGCAACTTCGTCAACGGTGAAGCGTACGGACACGAAACCACGCTCCCCTGGGGAATGTACCTCTCCACCACGGGGAAAATACATCACCCCACCTTTCTCTACGAGTCTCTCTGGACGCTCTGTATGTTTCTTTTGATCCATTTTCTTCTCTACCGCAAGAAGAAATATCACGGAGAGATCCTCTTTTTCTACCTCGGCTTTTACGGCTTGGGACGCGCGATCGTGGAATGCTTCCGCGCAGACGAAAGTTTCCCCGTCCTCGGCATCCGCTTCTCCGCCTTGGTCGCGATCATCGCGTTTTTGATCTTCGGCACCCTCTTCCTGCTGGGATTTGTGCGTGCACGGCGCAAGCCTCTGACCGCCGAAGCCGAGCAGGACACCCGAGAAGTGCTTACAGAGACGGAGCCCGAAACAGAAAATGAAGAAGAAAACACCCCCGCCGAACCGACCGAAAACGAACCTGTAACGGAGAATGACCATGACCTTACTTGACGGAAAACTGACCAGCAAAAAACTGCGCGAGCGCTTTGCCGCCGAAGTGACGACATGCGAACAAAAAACGGGCAAAAAGCCCGGTCTTGCCGTGATCCTCGTGGGAAACAACCCCGCAAGCCAGACCTACGTCAAAAACAAAGAGCTTGCTTGCCGCGAGGTGGGCTTCTACTCCGAGGTGCACCGCTTGCCGGAGGAGACGACGCAAGACGAATTGCTCGCCCTGATCGACACTCTCAACCGAAACGACGACATCCACGGCATTCTCGTGCAACTTCCCGTGCCGCGTCACATCGACGAGACGACCGTGATCGAGGCGATCTCTCCAAAGAAGGATGTGGACGCCTTCGGCTACGCCTCCGTAGGCCGCATTATGGTGGGCAATCCCAATTTTCTCCCCTGTACGCCCGCAGGCGTAATGGCATTGCTGGAGGAATACGAGATTCCTGTGGAAGGTAAAAACGCCGTGGTGATCGGTCGAAGCAACATCGTAGGCAAACCGCAGGCCATGCTTCTCTTGCACAAGAACGCCACGGTAACCGTCTGCCACTCCAAGACACAGAATCTCGCCGAGATCACGCGCGCGGCAGACATTCTCGTGGTTGCCATCGGTCGCGCAAAATTCGTGGGAGCCGATATGGTCAAGGACGGCGCCGTCGTCATTGACGTCGGGATGAACCGCGATGAAAACGGAAAGCTCTGCGGCGACGTGGACTTTGACGCCGTCGCGCCGAAATGCTCTTTCATCACTCCCGTGCCCGGCGGTTGCGGCCCGATGACCATCACCATGCTTTTGCAAAACACCCTCACCGCCGCCAAAAACGCAAATTAAATACGCAAACGAAAAAGCACCGCTTTGGGAGACGCTTCGTAAAGAAGTTTCTCCCAAATTTCTTTTTACATAAAAATTGAAATTTATCTGTTGAAAGTGTCATAGAGGGTTACATACTTTGTATAAATAAATTGATGTTTCACACACTTGCAAAACACGGTAAAAACGGCTATTTTAAGCTTTTTTGATATGTAGCATTACACAAGGTTACATATCATTTCACCAAAATAAAGAGCAAATAAAGAACACAGACCGCAAAAAATCTTTGTTTTGTTCAATGATAATTTAATATAGGCTTGATAATTCAAAGTGCCGTTTAAGCGCCGCTCGGGGTGGTTTTTTATTATCTTTTCGGTTATTGTTCTTTGTACTGTTTTTATTTATGTTTCATTATATTGATTTATGAAAATGGCTATGTTATAATACTTATATAAAATTATATGAGGAGTAATTGCGATGAAAAAAATAGGTTGTTTAATTATATGCGTATGTATGTTATTTGTTTTATGCTCTTGTGGTAAAGTGGATAATCTAATATATAAAATAGATAA
>JAZRZY010000084.1:0-10146 GCA_045601605.1 Eubacteriales bacterium | reverse complement strand
GCACGCGGTTTTGCATTTCCGCCCTTTGTTTCGCAAGCATCTCCGAGAGTGCCTCGTAAAGGCGCGTGCATCGCTCCGTCTCTTCCCGAGCATCGCACTCCCCAAGATGTGCCGCAAACTCTTCCAAACGCTTTTGACACTCCCGTGAGACGTTCAAAAGGTCGCCGTGCTCTTTCAAAGCAAACAGGAGGGGGTTCTCTTCCCCCAATGCAGACGCGGCGCGCAAGGCGGGCAAAAAGCCGCACTGCTCCAACGACTCACACGCGAAGGCGGAAAACAGTTCTCTGCGGCGCGTGCGAAATGAAGAGATCTCGTAACGGATATGCAAGATGAGATCCAAGATTCCCTGTAGCACAGAGGTGTGTTGACGCTCCTCGGCGGCAAGCCGAAAGCCAAGCCAACACGGTACGCTCGAAAGCAAAACGGCACAGATCGCACGCATCACGAAACACGCTCCAAAAACAGCTCCGTATCACGCATCCCGCTGCGATGCACACAACACAAAAGTTCAAACACACCCGCCTCAAGAAGTGCGCGGATATTCGGCTTTGAAAACAGATCCGCCCGACTGTTCGCGTGTGCACTGCAGGCAAACAATACGCCGCTGTGTTGGGCGGAAAGCAGAGCGTGCACTTCATCCTCCTGTCCCAACTCGTCGCAGACGATAAACTGAGGCGAAAGCAGGCGGGTGGCAAGTTCGATGCCATCTGCTTTTTTGCGGCCGCAAAGCACGTCCAAAAGACCGCCCTCCCGTCGAAAATCGCTCTTCTCCGGAAAAAGCTCTCCACGTTCATCCACCACCGAAACACGCAACGCACTCCCCACTGCCCCCGCAGACAGGGAAAGCGCCAAATCTCTCAACAGCGTGGTCTTGCCCGCGGCGGGCGGCGAATAGACCAAGGTGGAAACGGCGCCGTGCCGACGGTACTCTTCCAAGATCGGCTCCGACACGCCGCGCACGGCGTGCGGGATACGCAGATTGATCCCCGTAAAATCCGAAAGCGAGGTGCGCCCCTCCCCATTCGCCTCCGAAAACGTGGTGGCACAAAACCCGGCTCGCACGCCGCAGGGTGTGACGAGATATCCGCGAGAAAGTGTGGCGGCATGTCGATAAACGCTCCCCTCGCAGAGTGCGGAGACGCATCTTGCCACGTCCTCCTCGGAGGCGCGCAACGCACCCCTCAGCCCCGCGAGATGCCCCGAGGCATCCAACATTCGATTTTCTCCTCCGACGGTGACCGAAAGCGGCAAAAAGGCGCGCAGACGGATCTCTTCAATCCGCTCCCGCGCCGCATAGCGCTCCACCGCAAGGGCAATGCGCTCCGGCAAGCAGGCAATCGCCTCCTCCAATGCCCGCATCCGATCCCCCCTTCCCCTCTCTGAAACAACCTATGCGCAAATTTGCCGTAATATGAAAAAAGCACCCTCAAAAGAGGGTGCTTTTCAAGACGAATCGAGTCGATCAGTCGAGTACGGTGACTTTCTTCATACGAGGAGCCACAGAACTTCCCGCAAGGTAATTTTCCACGATGGTATCGACAACGTCCATACCCGCGGTGACACGGCCAAATGCCGCGTATTGACCATCGAGATAGTAGGCAGGGGCAAGCATGATAAAGAACTGGCTGGATGCCGAGTCGTACGGCATGGCACGTGCCATGGAAAGCACGCCGCGATCGTGGCGCAGATCGTTGGAAATGCCGTTGGCGGCAAATTCACCCTTGATATTCTTCCCGCTGCCGCCCGTGCCGTTGCCGAGGGGGTCGCCGCCCTGAATGACGAAGCCTTCCACGATGCGGTGGAACTTCAAGGTATCGTAGAAGCCTTCCCGCGCCAAGGACACAAAGTTTTCCACAGTGATGGGAGCGAGATCGGGATAAAGCTCGGCCGAGATGATCCCGCCTGCTTCCATTTCAATTTGAATGTTGATCTTTCGTTCGGTTTTGGACATATGAATTCTCCTTCACTTTATTTGCGATAATAAGAAAAATGTACGACGATCGTCCGTTCAACACCGCTCAAGGTATCGACGCCCGTGAAGATCGCACCGTTTCCGCTGAGCAAATCGGAAGCCGAAAGCTCTGATGCGGGAATCCGAAAAACGATCTCTTGATTGCACAGAACGATCACCTCGCCCGCGCGCACGCTGACGCTTCCGCCCTTGCCGAGCACGACTTCTCCGTCCTCTTTTCGCTCGGTCACGTACGCCAGCATTTTTCCGTCGTAAGAAGCGGCCTTTTGAGTGCGATAAGCACGACCGTTCTCGTTTTTGGGTATTTTTTTTCGAAAGAAACTCATAAAAACTCTTTTTTTGCAAAAACTAACGGTATGAAACGTAAAAATAGAAAAAAGACTTCTGTCAAAAAACAAAAAAGCACGCCCAAAACGATCTTAAATCCGCAGACCGACGAGTCTCCGAAAACCGAGAACTTCTACCCGCCGCACAATCCGCAGAACGTGCGCTGATCAGAGCGTCTCTTCCGAGCATTCCGCCGCGGCTTCGTCTGTTTTCGGTGCCTTCACAAGCAGGACGACGGAAAGGACGAGGCCGATCACAGAAAAGGAAAACAAAACTGCCGAAGACACGCGAAGGGAGAACATCAGACCTTCAAAAACACTGCTCACCAACGAGAACAGCACACCCTCCGCAAGCGGCAGGGCGGAAAAGGAAAAATCGGAAAACAGGAAGAAGGCGGGGACGAAATACAGCGTCGCACCGCAAAACAGTGCCGCAAACAAGCCAAAGAGACGATACTTTTTCTCCTGTAAAAACCAGATTGCAACGCTCAAGCCAACCAAACACACGGCGAGGATCCAAAACGCACCGGCAAGCGTCTTCGAAAGACCGCTCGGAACAACTGCGCCGACCTTCTCCAAGAGCGTTTGAAGGAGTCCGTCTCCGACCGGAGCCGCCGCAGAGGAAAGCACCTTATTACAGTCTGACACGATCTCTTCGACGGCATCATCCCGGATCTCAACCTTCTCCGAAGCGCGAAGCTCCGCTACATAGGCGCTCAACGCCGTATGCATCGCCTCAGCCGAAACCTCGGCGCGGCAATACGCACTCCCCGAAAAAAGGGAGTCAAAAAAACTCGCTACGCTCGAAACCGCCGCCTCACGCAGTTCCTCTCGGCAAAGCGGAAGTGCGTCTGTCAAAACCGCCTCTTCCACGCCGTAGATCAGGGCAATTTCCTTCAGGCCGTCCTCGGCCGTTTTCTCCGCCGAGGACAGATAGGCCTCGTTTACTATGCTTTTTGCCAATGCATTTACGTCTGCAAAACGAAACGTAAACACGCCGAGAAGCGCGCACACGGGCAGAAAAAGCGCCAAAATCACCGCGAAAAGCACCGAAAACACGCGGCGCAGGATCAACAACACTTTACTTTTGGACATAATCCCTCCAGGTTGCGCCTTCTACCAGTTCACAGAAGAGACCAATGCGCTCCGTCTTATAAGCGAGACTGTTTTCGCGCGGATAACAGGTATAGAAAAACAGCGTCTCTTCCCCTTCCGCCGGAAGCAGATAGGTGCTATCCAAATGATCGAAGATCACGACCTCTTTGACGCGATACACGTACGTGCCCCAAAGCGTATCAAGCGTGACGAGCACCTCCTCGCCGCGTTCATGGCGGGCGGCGCTGTCCTCGATCTCAAAAAACTGAAGATTGACGTGTGCAGAAAGGACGACCTTCCCGTTCTGCCCTGCAAAACGAGAAAACTGCGCCTGCGCGGCACCGACGTGCAGGATCTCCGTGCTGTTGCCGTAATAGACGGGGATGTTCTTCTCTTCCCAGCCATCCACGTTCATCGTAGCCCATTGCGTGCCGAACAGCGGCGTCTGAAACTCGCCGTCGATGACATCCCCCTCCGGCTCTTGCGATTCGATCAGCGTGGATTCCCCTGCCGTGACGTTGCCGTCTGCTTGGGTGCCGGAGGTTAAAAGACCGTACAAATCGGAAAAAGCCGAGGTGGTTGTCACATACTGATTGAACCACAGGACAAAACACAAAACAGCAACAAAAAACAAGAAAAAGGGCGTGCAAAAAAGCACGCCCTTTTGAATTGTCTTGTTGGTCCGGACAGCAGTCAGGCGGCTCATGCCGTAAAGATGCGACGGCGCAGAACGACTGCGCTCACGCCGGCGAGAACCAGGCAGGAAACTGCCACGATCAGCAAGGTGCTGTCTGCGGAAAGACCGGTGGTATCGGGATAAAGGTCACCGTCGATGACTGCAACGAGCGTACCGTCTTCCTTATAAAGGAGAACCTCTTGGTCACCCGTGTGCTTCGGGCTGGCGACGTTGCGAAGAACGAAGGTAGAACCGGTAATGTCGCAAAATGCGTTCAGCGCCTGCATGGCGGCCGCACGCTGAGAGCTTTCGTAAGTGTGCAGGGACTGACCCTTATCACTCGGGAAGGAGGCGACGAGATCTTCCAACAGAGAAAGAACTTCATCCCATTCTTCCTCGCTCAGATCGTACTGACCGAGAATGTTCTCTGCCCACACGTGGTAGGTGATATACTTCGAAGGGATCGTTTCCTTAGCGTAGTCAATGACGTCCTGACGAGATGCCGCAGATGCGGTGACCATACCAAGCACCGTAAACAGTACTGCAAGAATAAGACAAGCGATTTTCTTCATAATTTTCCTCTTTTCGATCCAAATAATCGATGGATGGATGAATTGTTAAATTATTATATCACAAAAGCCTTGAAAGAGTCAAGGGATTCTTTTTCCTCAAACGGAAAATTGGCCGAAATAGCAAAGTTGGGGATTCCAGCCCACAAGATGCTTGGCAAGCACCACAAGATCCGTAGCGCTGAGAGAGCCGTCTCCATTGGCATCCGCGCCCAAAATATAGATGCCGATGTCCCAATCGGCCAGAACTTTCGCAAGCACCGCAAGATCCAATGCGCTCTGGTCTCCGTTGTGATCAAGATCGCCGAATGCGGGTTCTTCATTCACGAGCAAAAAGGTTCCGATGCGATCCGTTTCAAAGAGCAGACAGGTATCCGAATCACCCCAGACACCGTAGCCGGAGCCGATGTGCGCGGGGATATATTCCCACACGAGTTCTTTTTCGCCGTTTGCTCCGATCTCCTCACTTACGTAGAAGAGATAGTACTCGGATTTTCCGCTGATCGCTTTGGGGCAAACCATCGAATAAAAGACGGGTTTTTCAAAACGCTCCGGCACGCTCTGCCCTGCCGCCGGCGTAAAGGAAATCTCGATCTGTGCGATTGCGGTCCCCTGCAGATAACGGTCGATGAAGGACTGCATATACGGGAGATCCGTAACGACCTCGGCCGAAACGCCCTTCACCGAGCTCATCACGTCTTTGTCACCGAGGACGCAGGGAGCCATATCTTCCCAAATGGTGGAGACGACGCTCTGCTTCTTGTAGGAAAAGCCGTTTTTTTGCGCGTAATCGGCCGTGAGATGCCCGTCAAGCGCGCAGATCTCAAAGCCATCCACAGGGTTCGTTTCCATCATACGGCCGGCATTCAGACTGCTGATGTAACCAAACGCCTCCGCTTTGATCTCGGAGATGTTGGAATAGAGGTTTACGGACTTTAAGTTCGGGCAGTTCAAAAACGCGCCCAGGCCGATCTGCAGTTTGGAAAACGAATACGAAAACTTCACCTTGGAAAGAGCGGTGCAATCCATAAAAGCATAGTCGCCGATCTGGCTCACGGCAGGCGGAATGGAGATCGCCCGAAGAGAAGTACAGCCTTCGAAGACGCCTGCGAGGTTGGTTCCCGCAGACTCAATGGTGATAACGCTGTTCGGCAGTTCAACGGCTCCTAAATTCCGTGCGCCGTAAAAAGCGCCCCTCCCCAAAACGCGCACACCCGCAGGCACCGCAAAGGCGGTCCTCTCGTCTGCCGCAGGGTACAGAAGAAGCTCCGTGCCGCCGGCATTGTAAAGCACTCCGTCCACAAGCTTCAAGGAACTGTTCCCCTCTTGAAGCGTGATGGTCTTCAGCGAGGTGTTACCCGTGATGGCATAGGCATCAAAGGTTCTCAGCGTTGCCGGCAAAGTGATCGAGGTCACCTGCGTCTGCTCCTGACAGGCGATCGCTCCGCTCTGAATCGAAACGACAGGCAAGCCGCCGAGCGTTTCGGGAATGACCACGTCTCCGCCGAGACCGTAATACGTTACGATCTCCGCGCCTGTTCCGGAATCGACCACCAAGTAGTCAAATCCGTTCTCATAGAAGGGAGCGGCAGTACTTGGAACGAGCAAGGCGGAAAGCGCAAGCAAAACGCTGAGGACCACCGAACAAAAACGCTTCATAAACAGACTCCTTTGCAAACGATCAAACAAACGTACAGACGAAACAGACGGCATCCGCCGCCTCAAGCAATTTTTCTCTACTTTTATTATAAAGATTTTTTCAAAAAATTCAAGTGCTTCATTTTTCCTGCGGGCGACTGAGACGATCCGCAGGGATGCCCACGCAAGTACACAAAAGCAGAAGCCACATTCCGGTCTGCATCCAAAAGACGGAAACGTCAGCGAGGCCGGAAAACAAAACGACGGCCACGTTCAAAAGCAAAAACAGGCTGTACGGGCGAAGCGAAGGCTCCTTGGCGCGGTGCAAAACGAGCAGGACCTGAAAGGCCGAATACGCAAAAAGCACCAAAAAGCCGATCAAGCCCACACTCAAAAACAATTCCACGTAAAGATTGTGTGCGTGCGGCTGAAAATCGCGCGGGACGATGCCTCGGACGTCCCAAAAGCTATGCGGGGCACGATCCCAGATGCCCTGATAGGAAAAAAGTCCCTGTCCCAAGAAAAAGTTGCGGGGAGAGTCGGTGATGGAGCGCACGGCAATGCGCCAAAGCTCTACGCGCTCAAGCAAGGTATAGAGTACCGTGCCGCTCCACGGGGAATTCTGCATAAAGGATCCGAACGTAAAAACCGCGCTCAATCCGCCGAGGAGGGTGGCAAAGCTTTTATAATGGCGATAGAAGAACAAGAGCAGCAAAAGCCCGAGAATGAGTCCGAACAGGCTGGAGATGGATTCGGTAAACAGGAGCATAATGAAATTGATAAGCACCGAACCAAGATAGAAAAAGACGCGCTTGCGCCAATAGGTCTCCTCCAAGCGGAAAAACGCCGCCAAGATCGAAAAAACGAGCAAAAGGCCGTAATAATTTGCATTGTTGCAAGAGCTTTGCATCAAGTAGTCTTCCCACTCGGCTGAGTGGACGATGAATTTATCCGTCACACCGTAAAGGGCAAGATAAAAGCTCATCGCAATGCTCAGATCCAGCATCCGCGCAAATCTGCGCCGCGTCATAAAGGAACGCACCCAAAAGGAAAGGAGAACGTAGGCGAAAATGCCGAAGAAGCCAATCGCCGAATCCCAACGCCCGATCAGTAAGCTGTAACAGAAAAACGCGCCGAGAAACGCAAAAAGAAACAGAGAAGAGCCCCTCGGACGTATGGATGCGGCCAGACGCTTTTTCGAGCAGACCACGTAAATGAAAAAGCCAAAAACGACGAGAACGGAAAAGAGCCAGTGTACGAACAGCCCTACGACAAGAAAAAAGAGAGCCGCATCCTCAGCGCTTCTGCCGAGCCCCGTGAAATCACGAAAATGCGCGCCGAAAGCATGCCCCCGAAAGGCGGCAAAGCTTCGTTTCCCTTTTGCCAAAGGCGCTGTCTTTTCCTTCATGCGAGATCCTCAAAAAGAACCGTTAATCGTCCAAAACTTCTCTGTACACGCGGTAAAGCTCCTCTGCATTTTCCGCACGGGAGAAGCGCTTTTGCGACACCTGCTCCAACGCGCGTCGGATCAGCGAAGAGCGAAGTTCCTCATCGTACAACAGCCGATAAAGCCCCTCGGAGATCTCCGAGACACTCTCGGGATCGACGAACAGGGCACCGTCTCCGCAAACCTCGGGAAGCGCCGTGGTATTTGCCGTCAGCACGGGCACACCGCAGGCCATTGCCTCCAAAACGGGCGCACCGACCCCCTCCGCAAGCGAGACGAAAGCAAAGCATTTTGCCCCTGCCAAAAGGTAGGGCTTATCCTTTTCCGAGACGAAGCCGCAAAGCACCACGCGCCCCGTAAGTCCTCGGGCGGCGATCTTCTTTTCCAAATGCTCCGAGCCGAAGCTGCGACGCCCCGCCAAAACAAGCTTGGGCGTACGTTCTCCCAGCTTGGAGATAAGATTGGCATACGCATCGATGAGACGGGAGAGGTTCTTGCGCGGCTCTAAGGCGCCCATATAGAGTATGTAATCCTCGTTTCCGAGCGAGAGCGCATCACGCACGTGGGCAATGCGCATTTCGGAAAGATCCGTACAAAAACGGGTGCTGTCCACAGACGTGTAGATGACGCGCACCTTGTCCGGCGAAATGCCGTAATAAGACACCAGCTCCGAGCGCATATATTCGCTTGCGGTGAGAATGCGATCCGCACGGGCAAGCGAGGAGCGCATATTCCATTTCAAAAGAAGACGTTTTAAGGGAAAGACGCTCTTGGGATAGTGCAAGTATGCGGTATCGGGCACGCTGACGACCTTCTTGCCGCGCACACCGGGGGGAATGAGAAAATCGAAAAAGTGCGTGACGTCTGCACGGCGGGGGAAGAACATGGAAAAAGGCAAGGGCAATATACCGTTGGTTGCCCGATAAAACCGTCCCGTGTAAAACGGGCAGGGCACGAGCTCCACGTTCGGTCTGAGCAGTACGGCAAGATAGCCTCTCTTCTTTTTGGGGGCGCGCAGACTGAAATACAAGAGAGAGAACCGATCCTCGGGGTGTGTTCTGGACAACGTAAGAACTGCGTCAGCCTGTGCAAAGCCGACGCCGCTTTTTTGTTTTTTTACCAGCGGTGCTGCATCGTAAGCGATGTGCATATCAGTTCCTCTTCGGGTGTACTTGGTTTTTCAGGCGAAGAGTGCGTCCGACGCCTCTCGCAACGCCTGCAAAGCGCGCTCCGCCTCTTCGTGCGAAGCGGCGTGGGAGAAAAGATAGACCTTCACCTTCGGTTCCGTTCCGGAGGGTCGCACCATCAGGCGCGTGCCGTTGTCCATCTCGAAGGAAAGCACGTCCGCGACAGGCAGAGCCGATCTTGTGACAGTTCCCTCACGATCCGTCACAGTCGAGCGAAGGCAATCCAATACGGACACGACCTTCCCCCCCGCAATCTCTTCGGGTGTCTTTTCCCGCAGAGAGGCAAGGATCTCACGGCAACGCTCGGCATCGGATGCGGTGGCAAATTCATAATTTTTCAAGTCGCTTCCGTAAACGCCGTAGCGTGTCTCCAGATCCCGCAAGGCATCGAGAAGCGTGCGCCCGCGGCGCCGATACTCCGATGCAACGCGGCAGATGAGCAAAGACGCCTCGCAAGCGTCCTTATCTCGCACGTCAGAGGATGCAAGACAACCGTAGCTCTCCTCAAATCCGAAGAGAAAATCCTCCCGTCTGCCCTCTTTTTCCAGCCTTCCGATCTGCTCACCGATATACTTAAATCCCGTGAGCGTGCGGCAAAGCGTGACGTTGTAATCGCGCGCAAGATCATCCGCCATCGGAGCGGAGACGATGGTGGTACAGACAAAATGCTCGGGGCGAAGGGTGCCCGCTTCCTTCTGCGCGGAAAGCAGGTAATCCATCAAAATAAGACCTGTCTCATTGCCGGTGAGAAGACGGTACCCTTCCCCATCCTTCACGCCGACGCCGACGCGGTCACAGTCCGGATCGGTCGCCAAAAACAGATCTGCGCCGCACGCTTCGGACAGCTTTCGGGCAAGCTCAAGCGAGGCGCGCACCTCGGGATTCGGCTTCTCACAGGTCGGGAAGTTCCCGTCGTGCTTTGCCTGCTCTTCCACGAGCGAAAGGCGCGAAAAACCGGCCTCTCTCAAGGCGCGGGGCACAAAGCGAAGACCCGTGCCGCAGAGAGGCGTATAAACGATGCAAAGATCGCTTTCGCACGCGGGGATGCGTTTGGAAAGCGCCTGAAAATAAGCGTCGAACACTTCCTCGCCGATCGGAAGGATCTCTGCGTCCGAGTCCTTTGCCAATGCTTCAAAATAGTCGTGCTCTGCCGCCGCACGCGCCACGGCAAGCGCATCCTCTTCCAGAAGCTGACTTCCGGAAGAATCGAAGACCTTGTAGCCGTTGTATGCGGCA
>JAZRZY010000083.1:0-4314 GCA_045601605.1 Eubacteriales bacterium | reverse complement strand
CTTCTCGACGCCACCGATGGCGACGAGCGCGTCGGTGTAGCCATCGTCGTGCGCGGTCTGGAAGATCCTGCCCGTCAAATTGCCGAAAACGCCGGATTCGAAGGAAGCGTCATCATCGACAAGATCATGTCCTCCGGCAAGAAGGCTTACGGCTTCAATGCCGCGACCGAGGAATACGTTGACATGGTCGAGACCGGTATCATCGACCCGACCAAGGTCACTCGCAGCGCACTTCAGAACGCGGCAAGCGTCGCCAGCATGATCCTGACGACCGACAGCCTTGTCACCGACAAGAAGGAACCCGTCGCCGCTGCTCCGACCCCTGATATGGGCGCCGGAATGGGCGGAATGTATTGATCCACGCACCACAAAAACCCCGAGGAAGCTCGGGGTTTTTTCTTGCGCTTTTTTTCAGGCTGTGATATAATACAGGAAATTTGGTAAAAGGATTGTTTACAATGGATTTTTCGCCTGAATTGCTCCGTGCCGCCGCCTGTGCCGAAGCGCGCGTTCGCGATCGTTTTGAAGAGATCGACGCACGTTCTTTTCGTTTGACCCAACGCGTCTTACACGCATTTTCCGAACACAAGGTGGATGCCGCTTGTTTTGATTCCGTGTCCGGCTACGGCTACGACGACCGCGGCCGCGAAACGCTTGACCGCGTATTTGCCGACGTTTTTGAATGCGAGGCCGCTTTGGTGCGCCACAACTTCGTGTCCGGAACGCACGCCCTCACCGTCGGTCTATTCGGTCTTTTACGCCCCGGAGACACACTCCTCTGCGTAACGGGCGAGCCGTATGACACGCTCGACGACGTCATCGGTGCCAAGAGCAAAACGTCCGGCTCCCTTTCGGATTTCGGTGTAAACTTCAAAGTTGTAGATCTAAAAGACGGCACACTCGACACGGATGCCATCTTTGCCGCCCTCTCGCCCGACGTAAAGGTGGTCTATTTTCAGCGCAGCCGAGGCTACGCCGACCGCCCCACACTGACGGAGAGCGATTTTGCCTCCATCTTCCCCGCACTTCGCCAAAAGACCGATGCTTTCCTCGTAGTGGACAATTGCTACGGCGAATTTGTCTGTGACCACGAGCCGACCTATTACGGAGCAGATCTCGTCATCGGATCGCTGATCAAAAATGCCGGCGGCGGCATGTGTGAAACGGGCGGATACCTTGCGGGAACCCGTCGCGCCGTTGATCTCTGCGCCGACCGTTTGACGGCACCCGGACTCGGAGGACACGTCGGCGCTACCCTTGGTCAAAACAAAAACCTCTTCAAAGGGCTTTTCTATGCGCCGCACACCACCGCACAAGCGTTGAAATCGGCATTGTTTGCCGCTGCGCTGTTCGAACAGATCGGCTTTGAGGTCTCCCCCCTGCCATCGGAACCCCGATCGGACATCATTCAGTCCGTCTTCTTAAAAGATCCCGAAAAAGTTATCGCCTTCTGCGGCGGTCTGCAGGCAATGAGCCCCGTGGACAGTTACGTCACACCCCTCCCCGCACCGATGCCCGGATACGCGCACGAAGTCATCATGGCAGCCGGAACCTTCACACAGGGCGCTTCCATCGAGCTTTCTGCCGACGCGCCCATGCGAGAGCCCTACACCGTATATCTGCAAGGCGGATTAACCTATGAAAGTGCCAAGATCGCCCTGCTTTCCGCCGCACAACGCCTGCTTTGAAACACAAAAAAGCGCCCGAAATTCGGGCGCTTTTTTCATCCGCAGCAGGTGCCCGGATTTTCGTCCAAATAGGCGTAACGATCAACGACCCAAATATCACGCTCACAATCTACGAGCGGGCGGCTGAGCTTGAACGCCATATGCGTTGCATCACTGAAGCTTACGAAAATCTCCGCGTGGTTTCCACAGATTTTCGATGACTCCACGTAGAAACTGCGCCCTTGATAGGCCGGAAGAATGAAACTGCGATTCAAAAAGGATGCCGCGGTTTGGTGCGCATCCAAGCGATAGGCTTTGCTGCCCGATTTGGCAAGCAGTCGAATCTGCCGCAGTTCCTCATCACATTCCGGCGACTTGTCAAAGCGCCAGCAGACGTTACGATTCCCGTAGCACCACGAGCGCGAAAACGCATTCACGTGCGAGGAAAGCCATGCGCCGCCGAATGCGGCGGCTGCAAGCGGTAACCAAAGCATACTTTTACCTCCTTTGTTTTGGGGATCCCCCCTTTTCAGCCTATGAAAAGCCCCATCGGAAAGTTCTCGCAGCAGACGCATTTCAAAATGTGAAAATTCACGCAAAATTCCATCTTTATTCTTGCTTTTTTTACGTATAAATGTTATACTACAAAGGATTATGGGATGATATGCTCATCACTTTCGCCGAAAGGATTCCAATATGAAATTTTCCACCCGTCTCACCGCACTTTTTTTGCTGTTTTCGCTTCTTGTTTGCACGCTCTGCGGCTGCAACAATACCTCTGAAAAGCCGGAGGACGGAAGCGGAAGCGGCCACGGCGAAAGTACGCCCGACACTTCCGTCACAGAAACGGGCACCAATCCCCTCACGGGCCTCCCCGTCTCCGAAGCAGACGAGGACCTGCGTCCCATCGCTTTTATGATCGACAACGAAGTCAACTACTTTTCCGGCGACTACTCAAACCTCGGCATCTGCGAAGCCGATCTCATATTTGAGACCAACATTGAGTCCAACGGCAGCGGCACGCGACTGATGGCCGTCTTCTCTCAAAAGACATTGGAGCAAGACGGACTTGTGATCGGCGGCGTTCGCAGCGCACGTCCCTACTTCTTACAGCTTGCAAAGATGCTGGATGCATATTACGTACACGAAGGATCCTCTTCTACCGATGACGTTCTCCCCTCCTCCGTCGTCGATCCTTCTTACTACGCTCGCACGATGTTGTATCAGGGATACGTTGACAGTTACGAGCTTGAAGCCGACGGAACGATCTCTTATCGCCCGGATGAGGAAACGCGCAAAAAGCTCAGCGTTGTCAGTTCCGCCATCGTGGTCAATGCACCCGAACTGCTTTCCCACATGACCGAGACCTATCCGCGCACCGAATACCAAAGCACCGAGAACAACGAGCTTTTCCGCTTCGGTACGCCCAACCTCTCCTCTGCCACAAGCGCAAACTCCGTACGCATCCGTTTTTCCGACTCCAACGCATTCTATACGCAATCCAAATTCACCTATGACGAAAGCCTCGGCGAATACGTGCGCAGTCAGTATCTCTATCAAAGCTCCCTCGGCTTCAACAACAATCCGAACCCCAACGACATTACCTCCAAGGATCTGAACTCCGGCAAAACACTCAACTTTAAAAACGTCTTTGTTCTTTCCACAAACCAGTATGCAATCGACCGAGACTACGACGGAGTCCAATACCACACCAAGATCGACCTGATCGGTCACGAAGGCGAAGGTTACTACTTCACCGAAGGCAAGTGTGTAAAGATCACCTGGAAGTGCACCTCGGACAGTACCCCGATCCGCTTCTACGCAGAAGACGGAAGCGAACTGATCGTCAACAGCGGAAAATCCTTCATCAATCTTGTCACCCAGGGCGCTTTCTCCAACCTCGAGATCGCCTAAGGAGCTCCCATGAACAAAACTCGCATTCTTGCACTGCTCCTCGCTCTCGCTTGCAGTCTGATGTTCTTGACCGGCTGTAACTCAAACGACGTTACGACTCAAGACCCTTCCGACAAACCGAATGCCGAAAACAAGCCGCAGACCGATCCCGACAAGGAAAACGAAAAGACGCCGAAAGCCACCTCGGCTTTGACCGGTCTTCCCTGCTCCGAGGAGGAAGCCGACCTTCGTCCCGTAGCCTTTGCCGTCAACAACGAAATTGAATATCTGCCGAGCGACGGACTCAGCGTCGTCGGTCTCTCCGAGGCAGACGTCATCTTTGAGACCAATATGGAAGCAAACGGAAGCGGCACACGCCTTTTGCCCCTGTTCTCGCAAAAAGCCTTGCAAAACACCGAGCGCGTCGGTTCCATTCGCAGTGCGCGCCCCTATTTTATTCAACTCGCACTTATGGCAGACGCTTATTACTGTCACGACGGTGAATCCTCCAACGACGACTGCTACGGACCCGACGGAACGAAACTGCCCGACAGCGAATATGCACGTTGGATGCTGAATCACTCCGGCATTGACCGCATTGCCCTCTCGCAGGGCAACCTCGGATCCATCGACAGCAATCTGATGAACAAGATCGGCACTTCCAGCAAATACAACACGCTCTGTGCCTACGGGCCAAAGGTTTTAGAAGAGCTTTTGAGTCTCTATCCCGAGAAAACGTATGACGACACCACCC
>JAZRZY010000082.1:0-2069 GCA_045601605.1 Eubacteriales bacterium | reverse complement strand
AGGAGTGCATCGCCGCCGCGCGGCTTGCGAGTACAGACACCTTCATCCGCCACCTCGCGCAGGGCTACGAGACGCGCCTGACGGGAGACGGCGAGGGCATCTCGCAGGGCCAGCGCCAGCTTTTGGCGATCGCTCGTGCCGCCGTGGCAAACCCGCCCGTCTTGATCCTGGACGAGGCGACCAGCTCCATCGACACCCGTACGGAGGCGCTCGTCGAGCGCGGGATGGACTCCCTGATGCAGGGGCGCACCGTGTTCGTCATCGCGCACCGCCTCTCCACCGTTCGCAATTCCGACGCCATTATGGTGCTTGAAAAGGGCGAGATCATCGAGCGCGGCGACCACGCCTCGCTGTTGGAGCAGAAAGGGAAGTACTATCAGCTCTACACCGGTATGTTCGAGCTTGACTGAAAAAGCCGCCCCCGGCAGTCGGGGGCGGTTCTGTGAAAAACAGCCTTTGTCCGAAAGACAAAGGCTGTTTCCGTTTTGGAAAAGGCTGACTGAATGGAACAACGTTGAGGGAAAAAGGCCAAAAGCAGTGTATTCATGAAACATACTGCTGCCATTGCAAACAAAGTAAAATCGTTTGCTTGCGCTCGCGGTGCAATCAAAGACTGCGCCTTTGATGAAATATTTTGCCGACGCAAAATGTGAAATTGAAAAAAGGACTTCACGAAAGAGAAGTCCTTTTTTGGGGTGAGTGACCGGGTTCGAACCGGCGACCTTCAGGGCCACAACCTGACGCTCTAACCAACTGAGCTACACCCACCATAACTGGTACGCCAGAAGGGATTCGAACCCCCGACCTACTGCTTAGAAGGCAGTTGCTCTATCCACCTGAGCTACTGGCGCGTATCTTGGGGGAACTGTGGCAAAATGTTTGGAGCGGGTGACGGGAATCGAACCCGCGTAGTCAGCTTGGAAGGCTGATATTCTACCATTGAACTACACCCGCGCGTCCCACGAGCGCAACTATCATAGCATACACGGCGAGGCTTGTCAAACCTTTTTTCGAAAAAAGTGTGCTTTTTCCCGAAAAACGGGCTTATTCCTCGGGGCAGAGCAGATGCCAGACGCGCATCGCGGCGCTTTCGGCGAAGTCCTCTGCCTGACGCGCCACCATCTTTTCGCGGCGGGCGGCATCGGCGAGCAATTCCTTTGCAAGCGCGGGCGCATCCTCAGCGTTTTCCACGCCTTCGGCGTACCCCTTCTCAAGGAAGAGGTGGAAGTTCGGTGTTTCACAACCGCCCACGATGTTCATCAGAAGCAGGGGCACGCCGCGGTTGACCGCCTCGGTGATGGAGAGGCCGCCCGGCTTGGTGATGAAGAGGTCGGCGGAATCCATCCAAAGGGGGATGTCTCGGGTGAAGCCGAGTACGCGCGTGTGTTTGAGCTTTGCCTTGTTCAGGGCGGAGAGGAGCTTTTTGTTGGTGCCGCAGCAGACGGTCAAAAGACCGTTTTCGGGCAGGATCTCGGAGAGTGCGGCGGCAAGCTCTTCCATCGGGCCGCAACCCATGGAGCCGCACATCAGGACGATGTTGACGGCGTTTTCGTCCACCTGCAGTGCGCGGCGCGCGACGGCGCGCTCGTTCTTTTCGCGGAACACACCGCGCACGGGGATGCCCGTGACGAAGAGCGTCTCGCGGCGTACGCCGCAGGTGGCGAAGAGCTCGACGAGATCCTCGTGCGGCACGCAACAGAAGGGGAGGGATTGGTTCGGCACCATCGGACTGCAGGTGTAGTCCGTGGAAAGGAATACGCAGGGGATGGAGAGGGGCTGTTTCTCAAGGGCCTTGGTGAGCATCACGGCGGCGAAGGGATGGGTGCAGAGTACGGCGTCAAAATCGTTCTCGCGCAAAAATTTACGCAGACGAATGGCACCCGTGCCGAGCATACGCAGGGCAAAGGCGGGCGCGTCTCCTTCGGAGACGGTGTCGGACTCCAGCTTGGCGTAACTCTTTTTCCAAATGGAGAGTGCGGAGGAGGAGCGATACATCTTGGTGTGAGTGGCGCAGACTGCCTTGGAGATCGCCTTGGAAAGGAAGGCGAGGGAATCCACCTTCTCACTGC
>JAZRZY010000081.1:0-4007 GCA_045601605.1 Eubacteriales bacterium | reverse complement strand
ATATTTTTGGTGCTGTCTCATAAGATGTTGCACCAAATTAGCGCCAAACTCACACCACGTATTAACCCCTAATCTGGTAGACATATTGGTATTTATTTCTTGGTTAGTTTTTTGCACCAAGTCCATTTTCCACATTTAGTACACTTCAACAATCTTCTGGTTGGTGTTTGCATCAACAAGGCAATCTCTTTATAGTTAGGAACAAACATATGTTGACAGTTCTTACATTCATAATACCCTGTCTCTACCTTAAATTTAAGAGCAATAATGCAAGGAATTATAAATAGTATAACAGACGCGATTATCAAAAAGTCTTGAAATCCACATCTAGGGATAAGGAGTGATATTAAAGTCATCAGACAAATAAGTGCTACCAGGCTGGTTGCGACAATCACATAAGCGGAATGCCGCAGTCGTTTATGATATCTTTCCTCATTTTTTGCCATCTGAAAAATCAGTTCATTTAATTGTTCATCCTTCTGTTCCATATCAATCATCTCCCCACATAATAATTCATTTACATTTATTCCAAGAATATAACAAAGGTCGAGCATAATATCGGAATCGGGCATTGCTTTGCCTGTCTCCCATTTTGATATAGCTCTGTCGGTGATATTCAATTTTTCTGCCAACTGTGCTTGTGTAAGATTTTTCTTTTTTCTGCACTCGGCAATAAACTTTCCTATTTTGATCTGGTCCATAGGCGACCTCCTTTCGCTTTAATTATAGGCTCCTTTTAAGAAAAATAACACGAACTAATGGTTGAAAGGGGAGAAAATCAACCATTAGTAGAGTGAAAATTGAACGTCAGATTCTTATTTATCGAATTAATTATATCGTAAAATTTTAAATTTCTCCACTAATATTGATTTAAGAGTTCGTTCAAGTCCTTCCCAAAAACCGTTTTCGGCGTAAGACATCTACAAAATTCAACCACTAAAAAACACAAAGAAAAAGTCCGAAACCGCTATGGTTTCGAACTTTTCTGCCCCGATATCTAAATCGGTGCGCAATGTTGGTTGCGGAGGCAGGATTTGTACGTCTCCAACGAGAAGGCTGGGTGGGGGATGTTATCCCGGGTGCGGTGCCCGACACCGCCTTCGCGGCAAAAGCACCGACCGAGGCGGCCGCCGAGACCTTGAACCAATTCGCGCGGCTTTAACAAAAACAAAAAAGCAAGGGAGACCTTGCTTTTTTACTTGTTGTTTTCTACTTGTTGTTTTCTTTTGCGGTGTTGATTGATGCAACAAGCATTGCGCGAAGTCCGACACATACGGCATCTAATTCTTTATATTGATTTTCAGTTATATAATTCGTTTTAAAAAGCAATTCTAACCAATAACCTGTTTCACTTGCTTCTTTAAGTGCTATTTGCAACTTGGCAATAAAATCGGCTTTACCGTGTGCGTACTGCGCTTCTCGAATATTGGCACCAATACTTGTACCACTACGCCCGATTTGATTTGAAATAATATGCTCTTTATTTTCTTTTAAGTATTTCACAAGATTTATAATAGAAACCGCAAAATCCATAGACTGTACAGATAACTTATCGTTACGCATAATAGCACCTACTTTCTAAATTTAGTATAGCATAAACAAAAAGTCTTTTCAATGAAAAATGATGCGTTGGCTTCGCCAATACGAAGCACGAGCCTTCGCTCGCATGAAGCGAAGCGCAATTTTTTCGTTCTTAATGTTGCGAAGCAACGCTTCATAGCCGAAGGCGACTTCATTCTTCATAGCACCTCTTGGTGCGCTTCATTGCAACCAAAGAAAAAAGCAGTTCTTTCGAACTGCTTTTTTCTTTGGTTGCGGAGGCAGGATTTGAACCTACGACCTCGGGGTTATGAGCCCGAGGAGCTACCAGACTGCTCTTCTCCGCGATATGGGTGGTGCCGGAGACGGGAATCGAACCCGTACGGGATATTCTCCCACGGGATTTTAAGTCCCGGGCGTCTGCCAGTTCCGCCACTCCGGCAAGTGACGCGGCTTCTCGCGCCGGCTGGATTATCTTATCACAGATGCCCCCTCTTGTCAAGGGAAATAGGCGAAGTTTTTGAAAAAAGTTCGCTCCTCCTGCGGAGTTTGTCACGCCTTGCCGAAGAAGCGCAAAAAAGAAAGCAGCCTCCGTAAGGAAGTGCGCCTCAACTAAGTTTGCCCTAACGGGCAAGTGAAGTTCTCTTCAGTCGTGAAGTTGTCCCTTGGACAGTGAAGCTTCGCCTGCGGCGAGGCAGGCAAACTGAACTTCACTTGGGAGAGAGCCCAAACTTCCCTGCGAGCAGAACGAGTAACTTCCCTTTTGCGTAAGCAAAAGCTTCACGTAACGAGCCGAAGAGCTGTCCGGTTCATTCTTTCGGCGAGTATTGCCTTTCTCAAAGCACGCAACCCACTGTGACACTTTCACAGCCGCTGTGTAAAGTGTCATTTTTTGAAACATATAAAACGAGAGAGACAACTTCTTTACGAAGTGTCTCTCTCGGATGGCCCACTTTCTGCGTTATGCTTTCTTGCGAAGGTTCAAAAGGCGCACGAGCAAGGGGGAAAGGATCGTGCTGGCACCGAGCTCGCAGAGGAAGTTACCAAAAGCGAAGCTGACGAAAAGCGCCATACCGACCTCCGTGCTTCCCACCTCTTGGGCGATGGCAAGCGCGTCGTCCAAGAAGAAGACGGCTCCTCCGAGCAGGAAGATGCCCGTATTGACCACGGGGCAGACGATGGCGGCGGCGAAGGCTGCAAGCGTACGGTTGACCTTTTCCAAAAGGCGATAGACGAGCCCTGCCGCGAAGCCGCAGAGCGTGCCCTTGAGCATGACCGTGACGACCGTGCCGAAGGCGTCATAGAAAAAGAAGAGATTTGCGCCGCCGCTGGCAAGCACGACCACGCCAAACACCGCGCCGAGCCACGCACCCATTGCAGGGCCGCAAAGAATGGCACCGACGCCGATCGGGATCAATGCAACGGCGGTGGAAAAGGGGCCGAAAAACGCAGTAAATGTGCCCAGAAGCTGAAACACGATGACCAGCGCGGTCAAAACGGCTCCGAGCACCAGGTTTTGAACTTTTTTGTTGCTTCTCTCAGACATTTTCAGTCCTCCTTGATTTTTCTGTGGGAGATTATAGCACTTCCTTCCCCGTTTTTCAAGGGCTTCGGCCACAAAAACGTCTCTTCGCAGCAAATCCCGCGCCTGTGCATACCCTTTACAAACGGGCTTTTCTTGTGATAAAATAAAAGAAAGATTTTCACCCGCCGAGGAGATCCCATGAGTTTTACCAGCTACGAGTTCGTGTTCCTCTTCCTGCCGCTTACCGTGGCAGGCGTGGCGCTGACCTCCCGCTTGAAGCAGACGTGGCCGAAAAAGCTTTTGCTCGTCGCCGCCTCCCTGCTCTTTTACGCGCTGAACAGTCTGAGCGGTCTCCTTTGGCTGCTCCTTTCCGCCGGGGTCTCTTACGCGCTCGCGCACGCCTTGGTGCGTATCCCCGAAACGCGCCGCTTTTTGCGTCGCCTCCTCCTGTTTTTGGGCGCGGCCTTCCACGTTCTGTTTCTTTCCTTTTTCAAGTACGTCGATCTTGAGCGCCTGCGGGCACTCACGGGGGACACCTTCTTTTGGATCGTACCGATGGGCGTGTCCTTCTTCACCTTCCAGCTCATCGTCTTTTTGGTGGAGGTCTATCGCGGCAAGGATGCGCCGAGCGCACCCTTGGACTTTCTGCTCTTTTCCACCTTCTTCGCCTACCGCACGATGGGCCCGATCATGGCCCACTCGGACTTTGCCGCGCAACTGAAGGAGGAGGGCTCCCTCACCCCCCGCACCGAAGAGTTTGCACGCGGCATCTACCAATTCCTTCTCGGTCTTGCCAAAAAACTCGTCCTCGCCGACACGGTGGCAACGCTTGCCACGGGCGGCTTCGCCTTGAGCGGCGAGCTCGGCCTTGCCGCCGCGTGGGGCACGGCACTCGCCTACACCTTCCAGCTTTACTTTGACTTTTCCGGCTACTCGGATATGG
>JAZRZY010000080.1:0-1670 GCA_045601605.1 Eubacteriales bacterium | reverse complement strand
CGTCTTTTCCGCTTTCACACGCGCCCCGCGCCCCTGTTTTTTGAAAACCGCGAGGTGCTCTTTTCCGCCCTGCGGGATCTCTCTGCGGCAGAGTGCCGCATCTACTACCACGCCGTAAGTGCCTACGCCGCCGAAAATCTCGCCGCCGCCCTGCGCGAGGAGGGCTTTGTCGCCCGTGCCGCCGCGCCCGAGGACTACGCGCCTGCAGCGGGGGAGATCTGCGTCTTTTGCCCCGAGAAGGCGCACGAGGGGCACCTTGTGGGCTTCGAATGCCCCGAGCGGCACTTTTGCCTCCTCTCCGAGACGCAGGGGCAGGAAAAGCTCTCCGTCCTTCAGCGCCGCCGACGCGCGCACGCCGCACCCAAAACGCGCGAGGTCGTTTCTTCCTATTCCGAGCTGACGGCGGGGGACTACGTCGTGCACGAGGCCTACGGCATCGGTGTCTTCGAGGGCATCGAGACCATCACCCGCGACGGGGCGGGAAGGGATTTTTTGAAGATCCGCTACGCCGGCGGCGACAGCCTTTACGTGCCCTGCTCGAACCTCTCGCAGGTCACAAAATACATCGGGCGCGGCTCCGACGGCACCCTCGCGCTCTCGCACATGGGGCACACCCGCTGGCAGGAGCATAAGCGCCGCGCGAAATCGGCGGCCAAGGACATCGCCCAAGAGCTCATCCGCCTCTACGCCGCACGCGAGACCTGCGAGGGACACGCCTTCTCGGAGGATACGCCGTGGCAGGCGCAGTTTGAGGAGGCCTTTGAATACGAGGAGACTTTAGGCCAGCTCCAAGCGACCGAGGAGGTCAAGCGGGATATGGAATCCCACCGTCCGATGGACCGCCTGCTCTGCGGCGACGTGGGCTTCGGCAAGACCGAGGTCGCCCTGCGCGCCGTCTTCAAATGCGTGATGGATTCCAAGCAGGCGGCGATCCTCGCCCCCACCACGCTTCTCTGCCAACAGCATTACCGCACCGTGCTGGCACGCTTTCGCGGCTACCCCGTGAAGGTGGAGCTGCCCAGCCGCTTCTCCACGAAAAAACAGGTGCAAAGGACCCTCGCCGATCTCAAAAGCGGCGCCTGTGACATCGTCATCGGCACACATCGCCTGTTGCAAAAGGACGTCTCCTTTGCCCGCCTCGGTCTTTTGGTGGTGGACGAGGAACAGCGCTTCGGCGTCTCGCACAAGGAAGCGCTCAAACGCCTTTCCGAGCGCGTGGACGTGCTTACGCTGACCGCAACGCCCATCCCCCGCACCCTGAATATGGCACTCTCCGGTGTGCGCGACCTCTCGCTTTTGGAGGAGGCGCCCGGCGACCGCCTGCCCGTGCAGACCGTCGTTGCCCCCTTTGACGACGCGCTCGTGCTCGGTGCGATCAAAAAGGAGCTTTCCCGCCGCGGGCAGGTCTTCTACCTCGTCAACGACATCGAGCGGCTCCCGCACCGTGCCGCGTGGCTCTCGGAAGCTCTCCCCGAGGCGCGCGTGCGCTTCGCACACGGCAGACTGGAGCGCGAGGAGCTTTGGGAGCTTTGGCAGGAAATGAGCGAAGGGGAAATCGACGTGCTCGTCTGCACCACCATCGTGGAGACGGGCATCGACCTGCCGAACGCAAACACCCTCATCGTGGAACACGCGGAGCGCTTCGGGCTTTCTCAGCTGCATCAGCTGCG
>JAZRZY010000079.1:0-2194 GCA_045601605.1 Eubacteriales bacterium | reverse complement strand
CTGCCGCGTGCGGCAGGCGCTCGCCGAGGCAGGCAAAGAGGCGCGTATCTGCGGCATCGACATCAGCCGCGATGCGCTCATTGCCTTTTCGCGCCGCACGCGCGAGATCCCGCTTGCCGTGGCAAGCGCGGCGGCGCTCCCCGTGGGGGATGCGTCGTGCGATTTGGTGCTGAACCTCTTTGCGCCGCAGGATGATGCGGAGTTTTTGCGCGTATTAAAGCCGGGCGGTCATCTTTTGTGCGCCTTTCCCTTGGAGGAGCATCTTATGGGGCTCAAGCGGCTTGTGTATGAGACGCCCTACGAGAACCCGCACCCGTCCTATCTGCCTCTCGGCTTTTTGCTTGTGCAAGCGCAGGAGGTGCGAAAGACACTCGTTCTTCGCTCGGGCGAGGAGATCCGAAATCTCTTTTGGATGACCCCGTATTATTATAAGACCTCGCGGGAGGATCAGGAGAAGCTTCTCCTGTGCCAAACGCTTGAAACGCCGATTGCCTTCGGCATTTACGTGTATCAAAAGCAATAAAAACCCGACTCGCTTGCGAGTCGTTTTTCTTTTTACGGATCATGGTTCAAGCTCTTCTGCGGAGATCGCCACGGTGTGTTCCACGGGCGTCCACTGTGCTTTTTGGAAGAAGGCACAGACGGCGATGGGGACGAAGGTGATGAGAAAGACGGGGAGTGCAAGGATGCCGATGAGTTTTTGTCTGTTCGTGGCGCGGATGCGATCCCACTGGGTGAATACGGTGAGTGCGCCGATGAAGAGAATCGAGGCAAGGGCGCCGAGCAGTCCCGATGCCGCGGCAATGAGTAGGGTGGTAAGGCCGCCCGAGCAAAAGGCGGTCACCATAGAGAGGATCCCGCAGGAGATGCCGAGGATGTAACCCCAAAGCGAGAGTGAGAGCGTCTCCAAGGTGGAGAAGGTCTTCCAAGAGCCTTGGAAGAGGCCGCGGAAAATGGCTTTGGCGTGGCGCAGAGAGACCTGAATGCCGCCTTGCACCCAACGGATGCGCTGTTTCCAGGACTGGCGCAGCGTCAGGGGCTGCTCGTCGTAGAGGATCGCGTCGTGGCAGTAACCGATCTTGATGCCGTGCGTGGCGCAGTAGGTGCTGAACTCAATGTCTTCGGTGAGGGCATAGAATTTCCAACCGCCGATCTTACGGATGAGCTCGCGCGTAAAGCCGAAGCCCGTGCCGTTGACGTTGCAGGAGTTTCCCACCGCCATACGGGAGTAGTTTAAGTGGCAGGAATCGTGCAGGTACCAGATGGAGTATCCGGCGGAAAGTACGGAGGATGCGTAGTTTTTGCTGTTTCGGTAGCCACAGAAAGCAGCGTAGCCCGCTTCGTGTACCTCGTCGATTTTTGAGATGTAATCCTTTTGCAAGAGATTGTCTGCATCAAAGATCAGGAAGGCGTCGAAGGTGTCCAACGAGATCGTCTCGTCGATGCGGGAGAGCAGGTAGTCGAGCGCATAGCCCTTTCCGACTTGCACCTTGTTTTCGCGTTCAAAGACGACGGCGCCGTGTTCGCGCGCCACCTTTGCGGTGGAGTCGGTGCAGTTGTCGGCAATGACGAAGAGGGTCAGAAGCTCCTGCGGATAGTCCTGTGCGCGCAAGCTGTCAAGCAGATGCGGCAGGACGGCCTCCTCGTTTCGCGCAGGGATGAGCACGGCGTACTTGTGCGTGGGCGTGCGGGAGGTGTCCTCGGCGCCTTTTTTACGCACGAAGAGCGGCAGGAAAAGATAAACGACCTGATAGGCGTACAAGAGGGTGGTGACGGCCATCAGGACGAGGCTTGCGATTTGTAAAACAGCAATCGGGTTCATAAGTGTTCCGTTTCGTGTGTCAGATTGGTCAAGTGGGAAAAGAGCGCTTCAAAATCGCCCTGCGGGAAAGCGGAAAGGTCACGGGTGCTCCGGCTGATGAGGCAGTCGGTGACAAGGAAGACCTGCATGCCGAGCGTCTCGGCGATCATATCCTCTTCCACGTCGTTTCCCACCATAATGCAGTCGGCGGCGGAAAGGCCCGTTTTTTCCAATACCTCTCGGTAATAGAGAGGGTTCGGCTTACAAAAGTGTGCGTTTTCAAACGTGGTGAAATACTCGAAATCCTCGGGGACAAGTCCTGCCCAGCGGATGCGCTTTTCCGTAGCGATGCGGGGGAAAAAGGGGTTTGTCGCAAGCACGGTGCGAACGCCT
>JAZRZY010000078.1:0-5727 GCA_045601605.1 Eubacteriales bacterium | reverse complement strand
GCAACCGGTATGGTCGGTCAGCGCTTCATTATGCTGCTTCAGGATCACCCGTATTTTGAACTGTCCGTGCTCGCCGCCAGCGGCCGCAGCGCGGGAAAATCTTACCGCGAGGCCATTGACGGCCGTTGGAAGATGAAGGATGCGTGCCCCGAGGCTGTTCTTGAGATGCCCGTGTATGATGCCAGCGACATTCTCACCGTCGCCGGAATGTGTGATTTCGTTTTCTCCGCAGTCGTGATGCCCAAGGAAGAGCTCAAGGCGCTGGAGGAGGCTTACGCCAAGGCAGAGGTTCCCGTGGTCTCCAACAACTCCGCCCATCGCTTCACCCCCGACGTGCCGATGCTCATTCCCGAGCTCAACGGCCACCATGCTGAGGTCATCCCCGCACAGCGTGCGCGTCTGGGCACGGAGCGCGGCTTCATTGCCGTGAAGCCGAACTGTTCCATTCAGGGCTACGTTCCGCTTCTGACCCCGCTTCTCGATTTCGGCATCGAGAAAGTGATGATCACCACCTGTCAGGCGATCTCCGGCGCAGGCAAGACCTTCAAGGAGTGGCCCGAGATCCTGGACAACGTCATCCCCTTCATCGGCGGCGAGGAGGAGAAGAGCGAGAAGGAACCCCTCAAGATCTGGGGCAAGGTGGAGGACGGTGTGATCGTCTCCGCGGAAGAGCCCGTCATCAGCGCACAGTGCCTGCGCGTGCCCGTCTCCGACGGTCATATGGCAAGTGTCGCCGTGAAATTCACAAACAAGCCCTCCAAGGAGGAGATCCTTGATCGTTGGCAGAACTTCAGGGCAGAGCCGCAGGAATTGAAACTGCCCCACGCGCCGAAGCAGTTTATCACCTACTTCGAGGAGGAAAACCGTCCCCAGTCCGGCATCGACCGTGATCTGGAAGGCGGTATGGGCATTTCCGCCGGCCGTCTCAGAGAGGACGCCATCTTTGATTATAAATTCATCGGCCTCTCGCACAACACCCTGCGCGGTGCCGCGGGCGGCGCGGTGCTCTCTGCCGAGTACCTCTACCGCAAGGGCTGGCTGGACTAAAACGCGAAAGAAGCACGCAAAATGCGTGCTTCTTTTTTTGGTAAAAGCATTTTTCGGGGCGGAGGCGCCCGCAAAAAAGCACCGCGATGCGGTGCTTTTTTTACAGTTGTTTTTTCACTTTGCGTACGCGGGAGAGAAAGCGCAGGTTGGAGCGAAGAAAGCGCGAGATGCGGCGCGGCTCGCGCAAAATGCGCCAGAGCCATTCCAGATTCAGGCGCACGAAGAGCGCGGGGGCGCGGCGAAGCTTTCCGCTGAGCACATCAAAGCTGCCGCCCACACCGATGAGGACGCCTTTTTCAAATTTGGGAAGACTGCGGTAAAGAAGCTCCTCCTGACGGGGGATGCCGAGCGCGACCAGCACGACGTCTGCGCCGCTTCGGGCGGCTTCGTCCATCACCTCGTCGTCGTCAAAGTCGTAGCCGTTCTTTGCGCCCGCAAGGCGAAGCGTGGGATAGTCGTGCGCGAGCTTTTCGCAGAGGGCTGTGAGCGTGTCCTGCTTTGTGCCGTAGAGGAAGACGCTTTTCTCAAGCCGAGCGCACTCGCTGAACAGGAAGGCGGAAAGCTCCACGCCGGGAATGCGCCCGTGCATCTCGTAGCCGAGGCTCTCGGCGGCGCGCACCACGCCGATGCCGTCCGGAACAACGGTGACCTCTTTGTCCGTCAGGGCGGCGGCGAGGGAGGCGTGCTGTTCGGCAAGCATAAGCGTTTCGGGGTTTGCCGTGATGACAAAGCGGCGCTCGTTCTGCTTTAAGGCGTGCGACAAAACGCAAAAAAAGTCTTCTTTTTTGCGTTTTTCCAATGTTTCAAACAGAACTTTGAGCATAACGTTGCCTTCTTTTTTCGGTGATCTTTCTTCTTAGTATAAAGACCTCGAACGAAAAAGTCAACCGAGAAAAAGACCGAGCCTTGAGGCTCGGTCTTTTTGATGCGGATTTACGGAGCGACGGAATAGTTCGGCGCTTCCTTGGTGATGTAGATGTCGTGCGGGTGGCTCTCCTTGAGACCTGCACCCGTGATGCGCACGAAACGGGTCTTTTGCTGCATTTCGGTGACGGTGGCGGCGCCGCAGTAGAACATACCGGCGCGCAGACCGCCCATGAGCTGGAAGACGCTCTCGGCGAGGGCTCCCTTGTAGGGAACGCGGCCCTCGACGCCCTCGGGAACGAGCTTCTTTGCATCGGACTGGAAGTAACGGTCCTTGGAGCCCTTGGCCATTGCGCCGAGCGAGCCCATGCCGCGATAGACCTTGAACTGACGGCCCTGATAGATCTCGGTCTCTCCGGGGCTTTCCTCACAGCCGGCAAAGAGGCTGCCGATCATACAGACGTCTGCGCCTGCGGCAACGGCCTTTGCGATGTCACCGGAGAACTTGATGCCGCCGTCGCCGATGACGGGGATGCCCTTCTTGTGGGCAATCTCGGCGGCGTCGTAGATGGCGGTGACCTGCGGCACGCCGATGCCGGCGACGACGCGGGTGGTACAGATGGAGCCGGGGCCGATGCCGACCTTGATGGCGTCTGCGCCTGCATCAATGAGGATCTCGGCGGCTTCTGCGGTGGCGCAGTTGCCGGCGATGAGATCGACGGTGGGCATGGCGGCCTTGATCTTACGCACGGCTTCGATCATACGCTCGGAGTGGCCGTGGGCGCTGTCCAGCACGAGGCAGTCTGCGCCCGCGTGGATGAGCTCCTGTGCGCGTTCGACGACGTCGGCGGTCAGACCGATGGCACCCGCGACGAGCAGGCGCCCCTTGGCGTCCTTGGCGGCGTTGGGGTAACGCACGGCCTTTTCGATGTCCTTGATGGTGATGAGTCCGCGCAGAGCGCCCGCCTCATCCACGATGGGGAGCTTTTCAATGCGGTGCTGACGCAGGATCTCCTTGGCTTCCTCCAGCGTCGTGCCGACGGGGGCGGTGATGAGACCGGACTTGGTCATCACCTCGCTGATGCGGATGTTGAAATCCTCCAAAAAGCGCATATCGCGGTTGGTGATGATGCCGACGAGCTTGCCGTTTTCCACGATCGGAACGCCGGAGATCTTGTATTTGCCCATCAACTCGTCTGCTTCGTAAACGAAGTTGTCGGGCGCGAGGAAGAACGGGTTGACGATGACGCCGTTCTCGCTTCTCTTGACGCGGTCGATCTGGTCGGCCTGCTGTTCCACGGTCATATTTTTGTGGATGACGCCGATGCCGCCTTCACGGGCGATGGCAATGGCCATGGCGCTCTCGGTGACGGTGTCCATGGCGGCGGTCATAAGCGGGATGTTCAGACGGATCTTCTTGGTCAGATTGGTGGAGAGATCCACCGCTGCGGGGGGAACGTCACTGTAAGCGGGGACGAGCAGTACGTCGTCAAACGTCAAGCCTTCTTTTGCAAACTTTTCCTGCATACGGTTATCCTTTCTGTAAAACGGGGGAGTAGGTGGTGAGTATATGTTCTTTTTCTTTTTCACTTAGGTTGTCCGTCCGGACGGCGGCACGCCCTTGGTAGGCGCGCAGGGCGGCGGCGAGGGTCTCTGCGTCTGCGGCGGAGAAGCAAAACGCGGTGTTCGGCAGGTAGCAGAACGCTTCTGCGGCGTGTGATACGCTTTGCGGCGAGGCAAAGTAGAGGTGCAGTGCCTCGGCAGAAAAATCCAGAGAAGCGAGAAGCGTCTCGTCTGCCGGCATGGCCTCGGGGAAGGAGATCGCATCCGCGTCAAATACCGCTCGCTCGCTGCAGAGAAGGCGGTCGATTGCCGCCGAGGGGCGTTCGGGAACCTCGCTCGGGAGGGCGGCGGCCAGTGCTTCGATGTATTTCGGTGAGGTGCCGCAACAACCGCCGATCAGGTCGGCGCCGAGCGGAACGAGCGCGGCGGCGGCAGAGGCAAACGCCTCGGGCGAGAGGGAAAAGTTTCCGTCGCTGTCGGGAAGCCCCGCGTTCGGTTTTGCCAGGATCAGACACCCCTCGGGACGAAGCAGGCTCAATGCACCGACGGCCGTTTGCATGGCCTCGGGACCCGTGGAGCAGTTGACGCCCACGGCACGCGCGCCGAGCGAGAAGAGAGAGACGGCCGCCGCACGCACGTCGGTTCCGCCGAGGGTGGTGGTGTCACCGGAAAGCGTGAAGGAGGCGAAAAAGGGCTTGTCGGCACACAGTTTTCGTGCGGCAAGCAGGGCGGCGCGGGTGTCTGCAAGCTGGAGATTCGTCTCGCAGACAAAGGCGTCCACATAAGGCGACAGAGCCGCGATCTGCTCTCGGTAGATCTCCGTCAGCTCGTCGAAGGCGGCGTCTCCCATCGGGGCGAGAAAGCGCCCTGTGGCGGAGAGATCGCCCCCGACGACGGCGGAGGGAGCTTCTTCGTTGACGACTTCACGGACGAGCCGTGCGAGCGCGTCGTTGATTTCGCCCGTTCGGTGAGCGAGGGAGTGGTTTGCAAGTACGGCTGCGTTTGCGCCGAAGGTGGGCGTATAGATAAAACGGCTTCCCGCGCGCAGATAGGCGCGCACCAGATCCTGCACGACGCGCCGTGTCTGCGCGTCTTTGAGGATCCAGGCCTCGGGACAGATGCCCGAGGGCATTCCGGCGGCGATCAGCGTTGTGCCGAGGGCACCGTCGAGAAGCAGGGGATATGTGTTGCGTTTCATACGTTCACCCGAATGTGATAGGAGTTGTGTTCCACGGTGCTTCCCGCCACCTCTACCGAGTAGTCGATGTCGATGACGCCGCCCTCAAAGCTCAGGTCGTGAGAGAGGCTGTGACACTGTACGGAGACGGGCAGGTGCCCTTCGCCGCAAAGCTGGAAACGCTTGCCGTGCTCAAAGACCAAGTGGCTCTTCGTTTCCCCTGCGCGCCACAGAAGCACGACGCCGTCGGAGAGTGTAAAGGTCGTGGTGGAGCCGTCGAGCCCCGTGATGGGGCTTTCGTCGTAGGAGAGGGAGATGCCGCCTTCGTCCACCGAGAGGGAGCCCGAGGTGGAAAGCTCCACGCTCCGCTCGTTTTTCTGCGGCAGCTCGAAGGAGATCTCGTCCTCCTCCTGCGCGGCGAAATGCTCGGGAGCAAAGAAGAGATCCGTGGCGGAGAAGTGCTGTCTCCCCGTGATGGTGATTTCAATGGGGCGCTTCAGTTCCATTCTTCCACCGCAACCTTTTCTTTGTGGAACACAAGCGATTCCGTCGGCAAAAAGCGGGAGGCTACCTCAAAGAAGTTCTGCGAAAAATCGCTGGTAAACAGATCGACCGTGCCGATGCCGCCCTTCGTTTTCGGCAAAAGCTCTGCCACGGCGCGGGCACCCTCCTCGCCCGCGTCCACGGTGCAGACCTCGGGCCAGAGGGCGAGAATGTCGGAGAGCAGGAGCGGGTAGTGCGTACAGCCGAGCACGAGCGTGTCGCAGCCGGCCGCGCGCGGCGCCTTGAGATAACGAGAGAGCGCCATACGGCAAAGCTCGCTGCCCGCCTCGCCGTTTTCCACGAAGGGAACGAGCAGGGGACAGGCGACGGGGACGACCTCTGCCTCGGGGCAAAGCGCGCGGATGGCACGTTCGTAGGAGCCGGAGGCAATGGTGCCCTGCGTGCCGAGCACGCCGATCTTGCGGGTTTGGGAGAGGGCAACGGCTTTTTTTGCGGCGGGTTCCACCACGCCGAGCACGGGCACGCTGAGCTCTTCCGCAAGCGCGGGGAGCGCGGCGGAGCTTGCCGTTCCG
>JAZRZY010000077.1:0-5795 GCA_045601605.1 Eubacteriales bacterium | reverse complement strand
CAGCACGACGTTCAATAACATCGCGCTCTGCTACCGCGCCACCGCGACGGTCAACTTCTTAAACATCAACCTGAACAACGCTCAGGCCGGTGTTGCCGCCAACAACGGCACCTACAAGGCAAACATCTATATCGACCAGCTCAACGTCTATCCGGACGCTCTGGTTCCCAGCACCACGAACTTCGGTTTTGAGGGCGATCCCGTTCCGGCGGTTGCCAATGATCAGATGAAGAACGCTCTTGCGCTCTACAACGACCTGGCACCCTACGCCACCGACTACATCAACCCGACCTTCTGGAACGCGTTCAAGGGTTGGATCGACTACTGCTATGACATCGTGGAAAGCGGCGGCGACCAGACCGCGCTGGATGCAGCCTGCACCGGCACGAGTGGCAACTGGTTCATGAACCGCTTGACTTGGCTCTCCACTGCGGGCGCGGAAGCGACCACGGGCGGCTCTGCCGCCACCGTGGCAGGCACGGGCGTGACCATTCCGGCAGGCACCCCGATTGTCACCGGAGTTGACCGCATCTGGATCTCTCATTCCTCTTATCAGGGCAGACTGGATGCTTACGGCTTAAACAATGCTTCCATTCTTTTGACCCGCGCGGGGATGCAGATGTCCGAGTACGCCGCCTATGACCTTGCATACATTGCAATGAGCATGCAGTGGCGTGCCTACGTCTGCGAGCCCACCAAGGTAAGCGGCATTTACAAGGTTGTGGAAGTGGGCTTTAATAAGGACGCGACGGTTCCCGATGGCGGCTTCATCCTCGTCTTCCACGTGGACGGCGTGGCAAACGGCAGCGTGCTGTCTTCCGGCTTTGCCTCCGTGCTCTTCGGCGACCGCAACGAGCGCGCCATCAAGGCGTCCGGCATCGCCGCGGGCGATTACGTAAAGCTTGAGGGTGTCACCATCCACGAGGACCAAGCGGCAACGCTTGACACCGAGGGCACCTGGTACTGCCTCGATGACCCCCGCATTACCACTCCCACCGTCATCACCCGCAATGAAAACGGTCAGAACGAGTACTTTGACGGCTTTAAATCGAACGCCTATATGATCGAAGTGGATCCCGCCACCGTGAAGGAAGAGGGAACTCTGACGCTCTCTGCCGAGGGTGCCGGTTCCGTCATCTACGGCGGTGAGACCTTCGCCGACGAGAAGAGCTTTGAGCTTGAGATCGGCGCAGACGTCACCGTGCGCGCCGAAGGCGAGACCTTCTGCTATTGGATGAACAAGAAAAACGGTGCCGCGCTTTCCACCGAGCGCGAATTCACCTTCAATTTCGGTGTGTCTCCGCTGGAGATCGTTGCGGTTTTTGCACCCGAGGCTCCCGCGGAAGAGACCGTCACCGTCACCTTCAAGGATGCTATGACCGGTAAGATCCTCGGCACGGCCGAGGTGGTCAAGGGCGAGACGGTTCCCGCCGAAGTCATTCCCGAAATCACCGCACACTACGGTTACGTGTTCGACAACTGGTATGCGACGATGAAGGAGGGCGGCGACGTTGCCAATTATAAGGTCAACTGCAACACCACCTTCTTTGCCCGTTACAAGAACGACGAGGCTGCCTTCCACAATCTGACCATTGTGGACGGCGACAAGACGGAGACTTTGCGCGTGCGCTACGCCAAGGTCGTGTTCGTCACCGCCGAAAGCGAAGAATTTACGAACTGGACGCTGGACGGCACGTTCTACGCCTCCAAGAAGACCGTGGAGCTTTCCATGCCGAATGCGGATTGCACGCTTGCTACCGTGAACAACGGCGCTCAGAGCGTGGAACCCTCCATTCGCTTCGTTGCAAACTTCGTGGACTCGACGGGCGCCCTGATGAGCACCTTTGCCCGCGACATTCCCGATGGTTACGAGCTTCTTGAAAGCGGCATTCTCTTGACCCGTAAGGCCACCCGTGAAGAGCTGGTGATCGATACCGTCAACCGCGCCGTTACTCGCGGCATCTCCACCGCTCCCGCAACCACCAACGTCTTCGGTTTTGTCAAGAGCGACATTTCCGAGAAAGCCGGAACTTGGTTCGTTCGCGGCTACATCTGCATCAAGGACGGCGAAGACTTCGTCACCTATTACACCGACATTGATACGATCGTCATTGAGGGAGAAGGTGCGGAAGAACGCAAAGTTTCCTTCATTGCCATGACCCACAACGTCAAGAACGACGATACGCTCTTTGCCGATATGGCGGCGCACGCCGAAGAGGAGAATGCAGACCTCATCGGCTTCCAAGAGGTCGTTGACATCAACTCGCTCAGCGCGGAAATGGAGGAAAAGGGATACGGAGTTTATACCGGCGAACGGCGCGGTACCGACTCGATCCTCTTCTCCGCAAACGAGTATAACCCGATCTACTACAAGACCTCCCGCTTCCTTCTGCACAACTCCGGTACGTTCTGGCTCTCCGAGACTCCGAGCGTGAAGTCTAAGCTTGACGGCCTGCGCCACTACCGCATCTGCACCTGGGTGGTGCTCGAAGACCGTGAGACCGGAAAGATGGTTCAATTCTTCAATACCCATCTTTGCGCGACCGGAAGTTCCGAGGGCCTCGGCTCCGGCACCAGCACGGATTCTTACCGCTTCCAGCAGATCAAGATCCTTCTGACTCAGATCGAGCTCATCGCTCAGAACTGTCCGAGCGGCGTCAGAAACATCATCATCGGCGGTGACCTCAATATGACCGACACCCACGGAGTCTTCAAGTATCTCACCGGCGAGAGCGCCTACAACGGCGAGACCAACACCATCACCGGCACTCGTCTGCGCCACACCAAGGATCTTGCGGAAACTAAGGTTCCCAACGATTACGGCAACTACTACACCATGCTTGAGGACGGCGTTCCCAAGTACGCATTTGACCATGTGCTCGTGGATATGGGCGGATTTGAAGTGAACGAATTTTCGGTTTGCTCCAACTCCGTCGGTTCCGACCACTTGCCCGTTTGCGTCACCGTCACGGAAAAGTAAGAGGCTCAAACACAGAAAAACAAGCGCCTTCGGGCGCCTGTTTTTTTCTGTTTTAAGATGGATGTTATGCACAAAAACAAAAATCATTTTTTGTCGTTTTTGCCATACAAAGGAACGGAAAAAAGCCTTTACTTTTTCCTGTGTTTCCGATATAATATGATTGTAAAAGTATCCCTTGAAAAAAGGGAACATTTTTGCGCTTTGCGCAAACGAAACAACAACGGAGGTTTTTATGAACACCAAACGCATTTTAGCGGCGCTTATGGGCATCTTGATGCTCGTGGCACTCTGTGTTCCCGCGTTGGCGTACAGCACTCCTTACGAGTCTGCTGCCGTTGACGAATGGAAGCCCGCGCTCATTCTGGACGGCTCGTCCAACAAGGCCACCTATACGGATGGCACGTTGACCTATCAGGTCACCGCAAACGGTACGGCAAATTATGCCGACGGTGCCGTGCACCTGGTCAACGATTCGAGTGCCAACTCGAACTATGCCCACGTCGGCACGGCAAACACTGCTTGGACGTCCAACTCCAACAAGTTTGTCAGCCCCGAGAAGGGCGTTACGCTTGACGCGTATCTGAAGATCGAGAATCTGCCGAAGATCACCGACTCTACCTATCTGAGAGACGACGGTGTCAACTTTGACAACGGTATGCCTTCCGGTATCCTGTTCGGCGGTCTGGCATTCCAGATCCTCTGCCGCAGCAATTCCTGGACCGGTACGAGCGGCCATACCAACAACGTCACGCAGGCCGTTATGGTCCTCTATGACAACGCGACTCTCGGCACCAACGCCGCCCTCATCATGGGTACCGGCGTGCGTGCGGGCACCGGCGCAAACGGCACCCGTCCCATTACCTTCTTCTTCAACATTCCCGAAGGTGAATACGCCCGTTACACCATGACCTTTGACGTGGCGAATCAGAAGACTCGCTTCTACGTCAACGGCGCGGCACAGAAGTGCGACGACGGCACCTCCACCGAAGGCACTCTTGCCTTGATGTATTATACCAGCGGCGCTACCACAGGCAACTGCTTCAACCTTTGTATGAACGGTCCGGGACACGCCTCCACCAGCGGCAACTCCGGTAGCTATTACTGTGATTTCTACATGGATCAGATCGCGATCTTTGCGGATGCTCTCACTCCGGACGGAACCAATGCCGGTGCGTTCGAGGAGCTCGTTCCGCTGGATCCCGCGGATCTCAATGCTTGGATCAATGTGGCAAAAGACTTGAACAAAAAGTACTACACCACCGAGTCCTGGAACGCGATTCAAAACGCGATTGCTGCCGTTAATCTTGACAAAGAAGGCCTCAAACAGTCCGAGATCGAAGCTTGGACTGCCGATCTCAAGGATGCGGTCCTCGCTCGTGAATACGTCGGTCTCGACAAGCTCTACATTGCCCAGACCTACTCCACTTCCAACACCGCCGAAAACGGTACTGCTTGGACCTGCGGTGCTCTTCTGATCACCGAAGCGGGTTACAGCCTTGCCGACTACTCGGTCTCCAATATGCACCTTGATTCCTGGACCCGTATCTACGGCGCTCATGTCGCCGACGGCATCTACCGCATCACGAAGGTCGTGAAGGGTGCTTATCGCAACGGCAACAAGCCTGCCATCGGTGCGGATGAAATCGTTCCCGAAAACGGCTTCGTTTTTGCGTTCCACTCCAATGAAGAATCTGCGGCGTGGAATCCCGTGGAAGGCGGCAGTCAGTATGCTGCTCAGGAATTCGGTGAACGCAATGCTTATGCGTTCCAGAACCTGAATTTGAAGGAAGGCTCCCTTGTGAGATTCGAGAACGTCGAGGTCAACTATGAGGGCGATTCCGTTCTGGAAACCGAAGGCACTTGGGTCCATCGCTACGATTCCGCCGTGGTGCAGACTCCCATCTACCGCGAGTCTGCAAACACGAACTCCGGCGCCGCTGAGGGCGAACCCAAGTACCTTGCCCGCGACCAGTTTGACGGCTTCGAGACCTCCTCTTACATCGTTCCCGTTGACGCTCTGCCGAACCTCACGGTCGGCGTGGAAGGCGACGGCACCGTCCTGTACGGTGACGACGTCATCGACGCGGGCACCAAGAAGAACTACACCGTAGAAGCAGGCACCACCGTTACTCTGACGGCTGAAGGTGAGAACTTCTCCTACTGGAAAAATGCGAAAAACGATGTCATCATCTCCTCCGAAAATGAATTGACCTTCAACGCGGGCGTCTCCGCTCTCGAGCTTGTTGCCGTGTTCAAGGCACCCGTAATCAACGGCGTTACCAAGTACCCCGTCACCTTCAAGGACGGCGTCACCGGTAAGATCGTCAGCGCGATCGACGTGGAAGCGGGAACCGTGGTCTCCGCAGAGCTCATCCCCGAGATCACTCCTGCTGCCGGCTATCTCTTCCGCGGCTGGTACGCAGACGGCATTCTGGAAAATGAGATCTCCGTCTATGAGATCAACGGCGCGACCACCTTCGTTGCCCGTTACAACATGGATGAGACCGCTCAGTATAAGTTGACCATCAAGATCGGCGAAAACGAGAGGGTGTTTGACCGTCGTTACGGCTCTCTGGCTGTGGTCGGCACCGCTCTCTCCGATTTCTCCTTCTGGGCTCTTGACGGTGCGTTCTATTCCAGCAATCAGAGCACCCAGCTTTCCATGCCCAACCGCGACGTGACCTTGGAAGCGATCTGCTCCTCCAAGGCCTCCAACTTTGCTCCCACCACGCAGATCCTTGCAAGCTTCGTGGATGACAACGGCAACCTGATGGTTACCATGAACCGCAACATTCCCGAGGGCTACACCTTCGTG
>JAZRZY010000076.1:0-6829 GCA_045601605.1 Eubacteriales bacterium | reverse complement strand
TCCGTGTTTGTCAACCTGATGAGCCTCTGTACGAACGTCTTTTTAAACTGGGTCTTGATCTTCGGAAATCTCGGAGCGCCCGCGCTCGGCATCCGCGGCGCGGCAATCGCCACGCTCGTTGCCCGTGTGCTTGAGTTTCTGGCGGTTTACGGCTACGTTTTTTGCGTGGATAAAAAGCTCGCGTTTCGCCCTCGTCACCTTTTGAAGTGGGATCGCGTTTTGGTGCGCGATCTTTTCCGTTACGGCGCGCCGGTTCTGTGCAACGAGGTGATCTTCGGACTTGGGATGAGTCTGCAGGCAGTCATCTTGGGACACATCCCGAACACGGCGGGCTACGTCACCGAGACGATGGGCAATCCCGTCACCGCCAACACGATTTCTTCTATGGTGCAGCAGCTGTCAACGCTCTTTATTTTCGGCGTGGCAAATGCGGCGGCCGTTCTTGTCGGTCGCGCCGTCGGGGAGGGAAAGCGCGAGCTTGCCCGTGAGCGCGCGCACACCTTCCGCATCCTCGGTTATGTTATCGGTGCCGTCTGCTCTCTTACCATCATCCTTTTGCGCCCCGTGATCTTAAACCTCTATGCCGAGGTGCACGGAAGCACGCGGGAGCTTGCGGGAGAACTCGTGCTGGTCACGGCGTTTATCGCCTTTTTCATCTCCACCTCCGCCATTTCCATCGTCGGCAGCTTGCGCGGGGCGGGAGATACGAGATTTTGCTTTTTCACCGAGGTCTGCACGATGTGGTGCGTGGCCCTGCCGCTTGCCGCTTGCGGTGCGTTTTTCTTTTCGTTTCCCGTGTGGCTTGTGCTTTTGTGTATGAAGATCGACGAGCCGCTGAAAGCGGTCGTTTGTATCTTCCGCTTGAAGGGGAAACGCTGGATCCGCTCCGTTACCCGCGATTTTTCAGATACGGAGGAGTAGTATGAAACGAGTCCTTTCTCTCTTGCTCGCCTTTGCGTCTCTTTTTGCGCTTGTCTCCTGCACGGACACAAAACAGACGCGCACCGTGTTTTCGCTTGACACCTATTGTACCGTTACCGTCTGGGGAGGCGATGCGGGGGCGCTGGATGCGGCGGAGGAGTGTCTTCTCCGATATGAGGCGCTCTGGAGCGCAACGGATCCGGAAAGCGCTGTATCGCGCCTCAACGAGGGGAGCGACAAGACGCCGGATGCCGAAACGCAGCACCTGCTTCAGATCGCGGAGGAGGTTCGCAGAGAGAGCGACGGCGCCTTTGACGTGCGTATCGGCGCGCTTGTCGATGCCTACGGCTATTATACGGATACGTATCGCGTTCCCTCGGAAGCCTCCCGTGCGGCGTTTTGTGCCGCGCTGGACGACGCACCGCTCTTGGAGGGGGAGACCCTTTGCCTGTCGGAAGGTCAACGCCTCGACCTCGGCGGCATCGCCAAGGGGCGCATTGCCGATCTTTGTGCAACGGCACTCAAATCGCGCGGCGTGACGGCCGCCGTCTTGAGCTTCGGCGGAAACGTCTCTGTTTTCGGAGAAAAACCGGATGGCTCCGGCTTTTCGGTTGCCGTCAGCGATCCGCAGGATCCCTCGGCCTATCTCGGCACGCTTCGTTTGCGGGAAGGCTCCGTGGTGACGGCAGGCGGGTATCAGCGCGGTTTTCTGGAAAACGGCGTGTATTACCACCATATTCTCGATCCCAAAACAGCGCTTCCCGCCGAAAGCGGCCTTCTGTCTGCCACGGTACTCTCGGCAGACGGCGCGCGCGCAGATGCTCTTTCCACCGCCTGCTACGTGTTGGGGGAGGAGGGCGCGCTTTCCCTTTGGCGCGCCGCAGGGGACTTTGACCTTCTCTTGGTGCGGGAGGACGGAAGCATCGTTTGCACCGAGGGGCTGGAGGGCGTTTTTACAGCGGAAGAAAAAAGCGTGGAATTTGTGAAAAAGAATGCATAAAATACTTGACAAATCCATCTGTCTTCTGTATAATCATAAAGCCGTTTGTCTCGGGCGTCGCTTTGTCGCGGCATAAAACGGATCCGCCGTTGCCCCAGGACAGCGAGACGTATACAGAAAGCGAGGTGCTTTTCGTGTTTGCGGTTATTGCAACTTGTGGAAAGCAGTACAAGGTCGAAAAGGGAGACGTCATCTATCTGGAAAAGATGGATGCGGCAGAAGGCGACACCATCAAGTTCGATGTTCTTGCCATTTCCTCCAAAGATGGTCTTGTGACTGGCAATCCCGTGGCGAAGGCGAAGGTTGAGGGCAAAGTCCTCAAGAACGGCCGTGCAAAGAAGATCGTTGTTTTCCGTTACAAAGCGAAGAAGAACGAGAAGAAGAAGCAGGGTCATCGTCAGCCTTACACCAAAGTGGAGATCACAAACGTATCTCTGGCAAAATGATCCGAGCACACTTTGACACGGATGAACAGGGCTTCATTTGTGCAGTGTCCCTGAAGGGTCATGCGGTCTTCTCCGAAGAGGGGATCGATCCGCTCTGTGCTGCCGTCACCGGAATGGTGACTCTGGTGGCAAACACCTTGACTGAAGTGCTTCGGATTTCCTGCACGATTCAGGCTGAGGAGGACGGCGCGTTTTCGCTTTCGCTTCCCGATGAGGGACGGGAGGAGGCGCAACCCACCTTGCTCGGATTCAAGGTACAGTTACAAGATTACCAGGCGCAGTACCCGAAGCACATTCGCGTTACTGTGCAAGATTGAAAGGAAACGATCATGTTAAGACTCAATTTGCAGTTTTTCGCTCACAAGAAGGGCGTTGGCTCCACGAAGAACGGTCGTGATTCCGAGTCCAAGCGTCTTGGCGTGAAGAAGGCAGACGGTCAGGCTTGCCTCGCGGGCAACATTCTGGTCCGTCAGCGCGGCACGCACATCCATCCCGGCGCAAACGTTGGCCGCGGCTCGGACGACACCCTGTTTGCTCTCTGCGACGGCACGGTCCATTTCGTTCGCGCTGCCGGCGGCAAGAAGCAGGTCTTTGTTTCTGCCAACTGATTATTGCTTGAATAAAACGGGTGCCTTGCACCCGTTTTTTCTTTATCAACTCACCTTTTCGGAAAGGACTTTGCACTATGCTCATTGATAAGGTCGATATTGTCGTTCGCTCCGGTGCCGGCGGCAACGGTTGCGTCTCCTTCCACCGCGAGAAATACGTTTCACACGGCGGACCCGACGGGGGCGATGGCGGGCGCGGCGGAGATGTGATTTTCCGTGTCGATGAAGGGGATAATACCTTGCTCAAGTACCGTTATCACCGCAAATTCAAGGCGGAAAACGGCGAGAACGGAAAGGGTTCCAAAATGCACGGCAAAAACGGCGCCTCCATTTATTTGGACGTCCCGCCCGGAACCATCATCCGTGACAAAGAGAGCGGCAAGGTTCTCTTCGATATGTCCCGCTCGGGCACGTTTGTGGCGGCGAAGGGCGGCAGAGGCGGTTTCGGGAATCGGCATTTCGCCACCTCTACCCGTCAGACTCCCCGCTTTGCGAAGCTGGGCGGCGAGGCTGTGGAACGAGAGCTTACGCTGGAACTTAAAATGCTTGCAGACGTCGGTCTCGTCGGATTTCCCAACGCAGGGAAATCCACCATCCTCTCTTGTGTATCTGCGGCGCGACCGAAAATCGCCGACTATGCTTTTACGACGCTGGAGCCGATGCTCGGCGTGGTGAAGGTAAATGACGAAGGCGCGGGCTTTGTCGTCGCCGATCTTCCCGGCCTGATCGAGGGCGCGGGCGAAGGCGTCGGTCTCGGCACTCGCTTTTTGAAGCATATTGACCGTTGCCGCGTGCTTTGGCACGTGGTGGATCTTTTCGATGCAACGGATCCCGTCGAGCGTTTGGAAAAGATCAATTACGAGCTTTCCGTCTATGATCCCGAGCTTCCAAAGCGTCTTCAGATCGTGGTGGGAAACAAGTGTGATTTTGAGGAAAGCGCTGAAAACCGCGCGAAATTGGAGGCCTACTGTTCTGAACGGGGACTGATCTTCTTCGCAATCTCTGCGCTTCAAAAGGAAGGCTTGGCACCGCTGGTGCATCGCACACACGAGCTTTTGCAGACGTTGCCGCCCTTGACGGTTTACGAGGCGGAGATCACGGCAGAGGAGCTCGATTTCAAGCCGGAGACCGCAATTGAGGTCGAACGCGACGATGACGGTGCTTTCGTGGTGACGGGGCCGCATCTGGAACGCTTCCTTTATACCATCAATCCCGACGACCGCGAGTCGATGATGTACTTCCAACGCACGCTCAATAAGATCGGCGTCATCGCCGCTCTGCGCGACGCGGGCATCGAGGAAGGGGATACCGTGCGCATCTACGACGTCGAGTTTGACTATGTCCCGTAAGACCTTTGCCGTCTCCACGCTCGGTTGCCGCATCAACTTCTATGAATCTGCGGCCATTGCCGAGGAGTTTTTGCGGCACGGCTACGAGCAGGTCACACTGCAGGATGAATGGGACGTATTTCTCATCCATTCCTGCGCCGTCACGGCTGAAGCGGAGAAAAAAGGGCGTGCCCTCATTTCTCGTGCTTTGAAGCAAAAGAAGGAACACGGCGGGATCGTATGTGTTTTCGGCTGTCTTGCCCAAAAGCGTAAGGACGAGCTTTTGCACCGTTATCCCGAACTTGATCTGGTGCTGGGAAATGCGGATATGGGCAAGGTTTACGCGTTTTGCGAGGAGTGCCTCGGCGGCGCTCGGTTTGACGCACAGCTCGTCTCGCTCGGCCGTGAGTACAACACACCGCCTATCACCTCGTGGTATTCGCCGCGTGCCTTTGTGAAGATTCAAGACGGCTGTAACAGCTTTTGCACCTATTGCATTGTGCCGTATCTGCGCGGCAGAGAGCGCAACCGCGCATCTGAGTCGATCCTTTCGGAGGTTCGCACCCTGGCTGCAGGGGGCGTGCGCGAGATCGTGCTGTCCGGCATCGAAACGGCGGCCTACGGAGCGGAGAACCTTTTGCGCCTTGCCGCACAGATTGCCGAAGTGGAGGGGATCGAGCGCATCCGCTTCGGATCCTTAAAGCCCTCGCTTTTCACGCCTGAATTTTGCCGGGGGCTTTCTCAAAACGAAAAGATCATGCCGCAATTCCATCTGTCTGTGCAAAGCGGCTCTTCGCACGTGTTGGAACTGATGCGACGCGATTACGATCGTGAAAAACTGATGGAGAGCGTCGACCAATTGCGCGCCCGAATCGATCATGCGGCGCTCACAGCGGATCTTATCTGCGGCTTTCCCGGTGAGAGTGAAGCGGATTTTTCGGATACCGTCTCTTTTGTGCGGGAAGCACGCCTCTTGCATGCCCACATCTTTCCGTATTCCGAGCGCGAAGGAACGCGTGCGGCAGGCTTTGAGAGACAGGTGGAGGTATCCGTGCGCCGCGCGCGCGCGGCTGAACTTGCCGAGGTGGCACAAGAGGTGCGCGAATTTGAGATGCGGCGTATTATGCCGCTTGAAAATGAGATCTTGATCGAGCGTTTTCGCGGTGGATTTGCAATGGGACACACCGAGCATTTCATCGAACTTTCCTTGCCGAGAAGTGCCTTTGATGCAGTCGGCAGTTTGAAAAAAGTCAAGGAGTAGCATTATGACCGAAACCGAAAAGAGACACGCAGGTGAAATGTATTATGCCATGGATCCCGACATCCGTCGCGATTATCTGGAAAGTCGTTCTGTCTGCTGGCGTTACAATCAACTTGCCCCGTGGCAGGAGGCGGAGCGCGAGGCGCTTCTCAAAGGCTTTTTGAATAAGACGGGAGAGCATCTCACCATTGAGCCGCCGTTTTATTGCGACTTCGGCTTTAACGTCGAGGTGGGAGAAAACTTCTACTCGAATTACAATCTCACCATCCTCTCGGGGGCTATGGTGCGATTCGGAGACAATGTCTTCATCGGTCCCAATTGCGGTTTTTATCCCCCGGAGCATCCGCACGATGTGGAAAGCCGTAACGCGGCATTCGAATTTGCGTTTCCCATCACCGTCGGCAACAACGTCTGGATGGGAGGCGGCTGCAGCGTGCTTTCCGGCGTCACCATCGGGGACAATACCATCATCGGTGCGGGAAGTGTGGTCACGCGCGATATTCCGGCAAACGTCATTGCCGTCGGAAACCCCTGCCGCGTCCTTCGTCCCCTGACCGAGGAGGAATTGAACGGTACGCGCCATCTGTAAAATAAAAAAGAAAACGCCTGCATTTGCAGGCGTTTTTGTTATTCCTTCTGCTTTAATAACAACTTCAGTGCAAAACAGCCGAGCCGCGTCGGGAGCACCTCGTAGAGCTTTAAGAGAAGGTTGTTGTTCGGAGAGTAGGAGAGACGCGGCCGCTTTGCCGTCGCGGCACGGAGAAGGACTCGTGTGAGCTTTTTCGGGTCTTTCGCCGAGGACATCTGCGTGTCCATCGCGCGACGAAACGCGGTGGCGGAATGCGAGAAATAGCGGCTGCTTTCGCACATTTCCTCCATGGCACGATTTGCCTCGTCGAGCAGTGCGGTGCGGTACGCCCCGGGGCGGATCTCCACGACGGGCACCCCGATCAGATACAGCTCGGGACGAAGCGCGTCACAGTACGCCTTGAGCGCGGTCTTACTTGCCGCATAGACGCCGTTGAAGGGGAGAGGGCGTCGTCCGGCAAGCTCGCTCGTGGTGATGAGAATGCGCCCTTTGCCCTCAAGAACAAGCGGAAGGAACAGTCGGTTGACTCGCGCGGCGGCAAGCACGTTGACCTCGGTGATCTTCTGCCAAAGAGCGCCGTGCATTTCAGAGAAGGCGTCCATATGATAGATGCCTGCCATATGCAGAATGCAGTCCAAGGCTTCGGTCTGTTGACGGAACTTGCCGAGTGCGGAGA
>JAZRZY010000075.1:0-15856 GCA_045601605.1 Eubacteriales bacterium | reverse complement strand
ACTCGTGACCGGGGATGGTCGGGAAATGGTAGGTGCCCTTGGTGAGCACACGCTGAATGTCGCTGCCGCAGATGCCGGCGGCACGTACGCGCACGAGAACCTCGTCTGCCTCGGGCACGGGCATCGGCACGTCTTCGTAGCGAAGATCGCCCACGGCGTGCAAGTTTAACGCTTTCATCGTATCTGCCATAATTTACTCCTTGATCCACTGACGCCAATAGCGCACGCTCTCGGCAAGATCCGGAATGACGCGGTAGTCGGTGTCGTGATGTTCGCGGTGACCGATCTCGAGGAAGAAGTAGGCGTCGTGATTGCCCGCCGCCTCGACCATCGGGATCAGCTTCTCACCCTTGATGATACCGTCCTTGTTCGCCTCGGGGGTGAAGGGGGCATGGTTGGACTTGTGCAGAACGGTCTGCTGGAGATGGATGACAGGGCTCTCGGCGGCAAGACGCTCCACCCAGTAGTAGGGATCGCGCTGGGAGGGGTCGGGCGCGTGGCCGACGTCGAGGCAGACCTTGAGCGGCACGCCGCAGTCGGCGTTGACTCTCTCGAGAAGCTCCTTGGTATCTTCCACGGTGGTTGCCATTTCGCGCGGCACGCTCATCGGCTCGAAGATGAGGCACTCATAGCCGAGCTCTTTGGCACGTTTGGACATTCTCTGCCAATTCTTGACGCCCTCTTCGATGATGTATTCACGCTTCTTCTCGTCGTTGTACACGTCGAAGGTCAAGATGCCGAAGTGACTGCCGAAGGACTTTGCGCCGAACTCGGCACCGATCTCCATATAACGGTAGAACCAGTCGAGCCAGATCTTTCGCGCCTCCTCATCGGGATGCATCAGATGGTTGACGCGGGTATATGCGCTCGTGAACAGAGAGGCGATCTGAAGGTCGTGATTCTTGGTCGCTTCCTTGATGCGAGCCACCTGACTCTTGATGTAATCCTCGGGCAAGAAGCAGTTTAAGAGGTCGGCAACGAACTGGACGTAGCGGATGTCCATATCCTCGTCGCAGATCTTTGCCCACACCTCGGGCTCGATGTAACGGTTGATGGCGAAGCCTAAGTTGGTGCCAAGCTTGAACATGACAAAATCTCCTTTATTCTTCACGAAATTACTCTACTGTACATTATACATATTTCCCCGCCGTAAAACAAGGGGGCAAATCGGAAAATTTTCGGGGAAAAACGAAGTTTTTTTGGCAGATTCGTGCCTTGACAAGCACCCTTCCTCCCTTTATAATGAAGAAGACCAAATTCCAAACCAAGAAACGAGGCAGAGATATGACCGAACTGAAAAAACTTGCCCAAATGTCCGACTACTACGGCTCCGATCCCACGCTCGTGCTTGCAGGCGGCGGCAACACCTCCTACAAGACCGCCGACGTGCTCTACGTCAAGGCGAGCGGGTTCCCCCTCTCCGGCATCCGCGAGAACGGATTTGCCGCCCTTGACCGCCACGGTCTGCAGGATCTGCTCCTGCGCGGCTATCCCGAAGACGTGGAAAACATTGACACCCAGTTCATCGAAGACGTGATGGCGACCCGCCTTCCCGGCGAAGAAAAGCGCCCGAGCGTGGAAGCGCTTCTGCACCACGGCTTTGACTTCCCCTACGTGCTTCACCTGCACCCCACCGTGATCAACTCTCTGACCAGCGCCGTCAACGGCAAGGAAGAAGCCGAGCGTCTCTTCGGTCAGGATCAGGTCTGGGTCAAACTCGTGCATCCCGGCTACGGCCTCGCCCGTTACTGCTGGGATCTCCAGCAGGAGCACAAAGCAAAGTACGGCAAATATCCCCGCTTCCTCTTTTTGCAGAACCACGGCATCTTCATCCCCGGCAACACCCCCGAGGAGATCGGTGTCGCGCTGGACGAGGTCATCTCTAAGATCAAGGCCTGCTACACCAAGGAGTGGGACGCCGACCTCGCCCCCATCAACACCGAGACCGTCGGCCGAGTGAAGGACGTTCTCGAACAGACTTACGCCTCCGTCCTCTACTGCGGTCAGAAGTCCATGGTTGCCATGTGCGAAAGCCGCGAGGCTGCCGACGGCGTGCTCCGTCCTTACAACCCCGACCAGATCACCTACTGCCGCTCCTGGCCGCTCTTCTGCGAGAGCATTGAGTCCATCGAAGCGGATTTGAAGCACTACTCCGAGACCATCGGCGGTCTGCCGAAGGTCATCATCGTGCGCGGCGTCGGCCTGTTCACCGCAGGTGCCGACCACGGCGAAGCCGACCGCGCCATGCAGCTCTTCCTCGACGCCGGCAAGATCGCCTTCTACGCAGAGGCCTTCGGCGGTTACCACCAGCTTGACGATGATTTCATCGACTTCATCGACAACTGGGAAGTGGAAAACTACCGCCGCGGCGTTGCCAACAAAAATCTGTAATGCATCCGTCTCTGCGGCGCGTAAAGTTCTTTATGCGCCGCAGTTTTCTATGCTTCTGTCCGGAAGGAGATCGCTATGAAACGCGCACTTGCCATCGACCTCGGCGCTTCCACGGGACGCGCCATCCTCGGCACGCTTGAGGGCGGCCGTCTCACCCTGCGTGAGATCCACCGTTTTGAAAACTGCCCGAAAGAAAAAGACGGCGCCTTCCGCTGGGATCTTGACGAGCTGATGGCCGACATCCGTCTGGCGCTGAAAACCGCACACGAGGCGGGTGGCTACGACTGTGTGGGCATCGACACCTGGGGCGTGGACTTCGGCCTGCTCGACGAAAACGGAATGCTGCTCGAAACCCCGCTTCACTACCGCGACGAATCCTCCGTCGGCATGGTGGAGACCTTTTGTCAAAGCTATCCCGCAAGCGAGCTCTACCGCGAGACGGGACTGCAGATGATGCACATCAATTCCCTCTTCCAACTGGAGGCATGCCGCGAGAAGCGCCCCGAGATCTTCCGAAAAGCAAAGACGCTTCTGATGATGCCCTGTCTCATCGCCTACCTTCTGACGGGTGAGAAAAAGAACGAATACACCGCCGTCTCCACAAGCCAGCTCTTGAACGCCGAGACGAAAGCCCCCTCCTCGCACGTGCTTGAAACGCTCGGTGCCCCGGAAGATCTGCTCGGCGAGATCGTGCCCACGGGCAGTGTGCTCGGCCATCTCTCAAAAGAGCTCTGCGATAAGCTCGGCATCCCGAGTGTCCCCGTCATCGCCGTCGGCATGCACGACACGGCAAGCGCCGTTGCCGCCGTGCCCACACAGGAAAAAGACTTCATCTACATCTCCTCGGGCACTTGGTCGCTGTTCGGCACGGAGCTGGACGCGCCCGAAACGGGTGAGGACGCCTGCCGCCTGAACCTCGCAAACGAGGGCGGCGTCTTCTCAAAGATCCGACTGCTCAAGAATATTATGGGACTCTGGCTGATCCAGGAATCGCGCCGCCAATTCAAGCGCGAGGGCGACACAGGCGTCACCTTTGCCGATCTGGAGCGCGAGGCGCGGGAAGCCGCCCCCTTCACTTCGTTTATCACACCCGACACCGCCGCCTTTGAGGCGCCCGGCAACCTTCCCGAGCGCATCCGCACCTTCTGCCGCGAGAGCGGTCAGCACGTGCCCGAAGGGCGCGGCGAGCTTGTCCGCACCATCTACGAAGGACTTGCCTTCCGCTATCGCAAGACCCTCGCCGAGATCGAAGAGCTCACCGGACGCCGCTTTGAGACCATTCACATCGTCGGCGGCGGCACCAAGGACGACTTCCTCTCCCAATTCACGGCAAACGCCACGGGGCGCCGCGTGACTGCGGGCCCGACCGAGGCAACCGCGATGGGCAACCTCCTTTTGCAGTTCTATGCCTTAGGCGAGATCTCCGACCTCTCCGCGATCCGCCGCGCAAGCGAGCAAAGCGCTCCCATCAAGCAGTTTGAGCCGCAGGACACCGCCCTCTGGGACGAGATGTACTTAAACTGGTGCGAAGTCACAAAAGACGCAAAATAAGTCAACCGCTGCGAAAAAGCCGCTGAAAAGCCAAGGTAAAAAAGAAAAAGACAATGTCAGCAGAAAACGCGCCCAAAATGCGGGCGCGTTTTGAGTTTCCTCTTCTTTTCTTTTCGGGAGAAAAGGAAAGAAGCAAAAGAAAAGACCCCCGCAAAACGGGACCGCCGTTTGGACCGCGCTCTTTTCGCCAAACACGAAAAGGTGATCCTCTGTCCTGTTTATGGTACATCACGTGTGATATCCTCAAGTCACAACCAAACCGACACGGAGGATTTCACCATGACATCGAACATCACTTTGACCCAAAAAGCACGCCGCTCCACCACCCGTCGCGTGGATGCGCTTCGCCTCATCTCCATCCTCTCCGGCCTCTGCGGCGCCTTTCTCATCCTCTTTACCGCGGGCAGCTCCGACGCGGGGCTTTTAAACGTCGGCGAGATCGTCTCACGGGTGCTCTTCGGCGGCGTTCTCCTGCTGTTCTGGCGCGCGCTCTCCTTCTTCGCCTCCGAGTTGGAGCGGAGCAGATGAATCCGCTTGCCGCGGCCGAGCGAGTGGAGGCGTTCTGCGCGCGCGAGTCTTCGCCGGACGCCGAATCGCTCGGGACGCTCTTGGAGGAGCTGGGGCTTTTGGTGCCGGACTACGGACCCTTTCTGCTCACCTCCCCCATCGATGTAAACCGCGAGCTCTTCCGCCTCTCCGGCGCAAGGCTGGACCTCACCTGTGCCCTTTTGACAATGCTTTTGCGCGAAGACTGTTTCTGCGAGGGCGCCTTTGAAACACGCCTCCGCCGCGGGGAAATCGCGCTCGCGCTAAACCATCTGTGCGACGAGCTTTACCGCGCGGCGGGGCGCCGCAGACGCCCCGTTTCCGCCTTCCCCGCCGTCGGCTTTCCGCGGCGACGCTCCTCCCAAACCAAAAAACGCTGACTCTTCGTCAGCGTTTTTGAGTTTCCTGCGTCTCGCCGAGCAAGGGCGAGTACATCATAATGGCATTGTTTTCCACGCAGAGCTGTTCGTCCAAAAGGTTTCCCGCGAGGTCGAATTGACGGCGGTAAAGCTCATTGTGGCGCACATAACCGCCCCAATACTCACTTGTGATTGTGTGATTGCGCTCCTCCACCTCATAGCGATAGAGCGGCGGCCGATCCGCGGACCACGCCCCTTCCAAAAATTCCTCGCCCACCCGAACGGACAGGCAGAAGGTCTCCTCGGTATCGTTGCGGATCATCAGATCACCGTAGGGATAAAAGCAAGTGGCCCCGCTTCCGAAGGGCTGGGTGCGCCCCGCGTCGGGGAACACGTCATAGCTGTGTCGGTGCCGCTCAACGACCGTTAAGGGCGTGTGAAGCGTCATCCAAAAAATGAGATTGGAAAGCTGGCACATCCCGCCGCCGAGGCCCGAGGTGAAGGTGCCGCTTTTCAGCACCATCCCGTCCACGTAGCCTTTTCGCCGCGTCGGCTTGCCGATCAAATACCAATAGCTGAAGACCTCGCCCGGACGCAACACGATGCCGTTTAGTTTTTCGCAGGCAAGGCGCAGATTTTTCACCTTGTTTTCCTGCATCCACATCTCGACATCCTTCAGCTTTCGCATCAGGGGTGTTTTGTGGGCAAAGTACAGGTGATCAAAGGGGGCCTGTGCACGCTCTTTTGCAAACGTCTTCTTCCAAAACAGCCACTGCACACGGCGGCGCGCCGTATAGTACGTTTTTCCGAGCCGCAACCGAACTTCGGACCTGCGTCTCGGCTCGGGCGTCTTAGTTCTCATCTTCTCCTTCCTCCTTGGGAACGATCCTGTTCCCGAGTCGGTCCATCACGATCGCCACCGCAAAGCCGACGAGGACGCAGGCGGCGGAGATCAAGACTGTCTCGGTATTATATACGATCTGAAAGGGCACGTCGCCCTCCGCGGTCTCGATCATAATTGTGCCGTACGGGATAATGGCGATCGAGGAGGCGACCATGATGCCGAACAGGCCCTGATAGGTGGGAGCATAGGCTTTCTCAAAGAGGCGGTTGACCCCGCGGGTGCAGAAGACGACCACCAGTAAAATACCGAGGATCCAAGGCAAGATCACCCCGAAATCCAGCGCCTGTACGCCGTCGTTCATTTTTTGGTACAGGCCGAGATACATCAAAAGCGCGGAAGAGGAAAGTCCCGGCACGATGAGGGAGATGCCCCAGGTCACGCCGCAGAAGATCCAAGCAAAAAAGCCGCCGGGCAGATCCACCGCCGTCTCCCCGCCGCGGAACGCGAAGAAAAAGACCAGGGAAAGGGCAAAGCAAAGGACCATGGAGAGCACGGAGGCGCGATTGATCCCCTTCTCGGCGGCGGTCTTCCACAGATCGGGCAGAGTGCCCGCGATCAGGCCGATGAACAGCCAGACGGCATACACCTGCGTCTGTCCGTTCGCAAAGAGCACGGCAAGCACTTTCGAGGCAAGCCAAAAGCCCACGACCCAGCCGATGAGCACGGGAACCATCAGCTTCCAATGCTTCCGAAACGTACGAAGCGGATGCGAGAGAAGCTCCATCATCGGACGGTAGATGCCGAAAAGCACGCACATCACGCCGCCCGAGATGCCGGGAAGCATAGCGCCGATGCCGATGAGCACGCCCTGCACGGCGCGCCAGAGCGGCAAGATCAGCTTTTTCATTTCGCAACCACCTCCAAGCAAGGGCTCTCCGCCGAGGAGACGAAGAGACGCTCCCCGTCTGTCCAAAGCCCGACGGGGCAGAAGAGTTCATCGCTCTGCGAGGCGAGACAGGCGGGCGTGACGGCATTCTTTTTCAAGCTCCAGACCGTTCGCGTGCCGCTGTCTGCAACCAAGAGCGTTCCGTTTTCATAACAAAGTGCCTCGGGCGAAAACGCATTGACAAGCGTGCCCTGGGCAAGATCCTTATCCGAGAAGAGGGTGACGAGCTCCCCCGCCCGCACCGCACGCACGGAAGCATTTCCGCGGTCGGCAATGGCAAAGCCCTCGTCCATACAGACGATGTCCACGGGGTAAGAAAGGCACGCCACGTCGAAGGATCCGTCCAGATTTCCCTGCTTTGCGCCGAGGAAGGTGGAGACGTAACCCGAAGTGTCGATCTTTCGGATGGTATGGCTCAGAGTATCCGCAACGTAAACGTTTCCGGCCTCATCCGCGCACATTCCGCACGGAGAGAGAAACGAGGCCTTCTCCACCGTGCCGTCCACACGCGCACGCTCACCTGTGCCCGCAAAGGTGACGACCGCCGCCTTCTCCGGATCCCAAAAACGCACCACGGCGTTGAGACTGTCGGAGATGAGATAGCCGTTCCGATACGGCAGAATGTCCACGGGGGTATCAAAGCGCGCCTCGTTTGCCGCGCCGTCACGATAGCCGCCGCGCACCGTGCCGTTTGCGTCCCCCTCACCGAGGGCGCCGCAGACGATCTCGGAAGAGGTCTCCGTCACGCGCCAAATGACGTGCAAGGCGCTGTCGCAGACCAGAAAAGAGCCGTCCTCACACTGCACAAAGCCTGCGGGGGAAGCGTTTTTGACCTCCTCCCCGAAGTGCGCCTGCATTGCGGGTCCGAAGGATGTCACGTGCGTCTCGCGGGGAAGGCAGAGCACCAACACCGACGCAAGGACCAAAAGTGCGAGCGCAGAAAAGACGATGCCCGCCTTTTTCTGATGGCTGATCTTCTTTTTCATCTTCAACCCTCCGCTTTGGCGGTGCTGACGCGCACGTGGCATTCCGCCTTGATGCCCTGCACCGAATACAAAAGCACAAGTCCGCCCTCTTGCGTGTGCAGGCTCTCCTTGAGCTGTACGGTGCCGGAGCTTGCCTCCACCGAGACGTCTGCCGCGGCAGACTCCGAGAGCAAAGTCACGGAGAAGATGAATTCTCCGCCGTCCGTCACCCGCAGGGCGGAAAGCGCCTGCGCCTGCACGCCCTCTGCGGAAAGCAGCACGTCGTGCTCTTCGGCTGCCGTCTCACCCGAGACGGTGACGCTCACGTACAGATCGGAATAAACGTTTTTCACCGTATATGTGCCCGAGACGCCCGTGGTCTTCTGACCGTTGATGAACACGCTTACGGAATGCATCCCCTTCGCCTCCACGGCAAACGAGAAGGCATCGCCGTAAAGCACTGTCGTCTCGCCGAGCGGCGTGAGCGCATACTCCGCCGTACTCTCGGGCAGATAGATCTCAAAGGCGCGTCGCAGACGCACGGTGACGTATACGTCACCCTGAATATCGGAAATTTGATAGACGCCGTGCCGATCGGGCGTAAGCTGCGTCTCGTTGGCATAGACCAAAAGCTCGCTTGCAGGATGCACGCTCTCATCCGTCTCCACGGTGAAGCGGTACTCGCCGCCGCTGAGCACGGTAACGTCACTGCCCTCCTCGGGCGTCGCCACGTATCCGTCTCCCTGCGGGAGGATCACGCGGAAGGACGAGATCAGGCGCACGGTGATATACACGTCGCGCTTGATCCCGCTGACGGTATAGATGCCGCCGCCGTCCGGGGTGATGACAGACTCGTTTGCCGCCACGATGAGTTGAGACACGCTGGCCTCGGGATCGGTCATCTGAAGCGTGAAGCGGAAGGTGCCGTTCTCCAGAACGGTCGTGCCGTCTCCGCCGTAAGGAGAGACGGTAAAGTTATCACCCACGGGCAAAATGATGTTGTAGGTCACGCCGTGGGTCACGCTGATGCGTACGGGCTGAGTGACCTCGGCGATGATATAGACGCCCTCGCTGTCCGGCGTAAGGGTGACGCCGTTGTTTTTCACCAAAATGGAGGTGCCGAGCGCCGCATCGTGCGACAGATGCACCTTAAAGCGGTACTGCCCGCCCACCTCGGCATACTCGGCGGAATAGCCCTGCTCGGGCACCACGGAATAAAGCTCGTTTTCCGCAGGCAGAGTCACGGGGTAACCGAACGACAGAGAAAGCACCGTATCCGCCGAGATCGGTTGCAGGCGATAAAGCCCGCCCTCCTCGGGGCTCAGGGCGACCTTCCCCTCGCCGTTCTGCTGTAAAACGACAGGAATGTACTCGCTCTCTTCAGCGGGAAGGAGGCGCAAAAGCGCCCGTGCGCCGGAGCGCACGACACCCTCTCCCGCCGTACCGAAAAGCTCGAAAGAATAGGCGTTTTTCAGGTGGTTTTCCACCGAAAGCTCATAGACGGAGGCGCAAACGACCTCGGCAAAGTTTGCGCCGGAGCGCGGAGTGACGGTGAACTGGTAAGTATTCTCCTTTCCGTGCACCGCCGTGGGAGCGATCCGCTCCGCTTTCTTGCCGGCGGCAACAAAGCTCAGGTAGAACTCATCCTCGGAGAACAGCGTGTCCTTCAGCGAGACGGTGATCGTCACGGGCTTTTTTGCCTCGATCTCCAGAGATGACAGATCCTCCGACAGACTGTAAGACGCCGTTTCCTTTTCCAAAAACAGATAGGTCTTCTCGGTCTTGTACTCCACCGAAAGCGTCTTGGGCGAGGCATCCTCGGCATAGAGCTTCTTGACGTCCCCGACCGAGATCTCAAAGACGTAGGTGCTGGCATCCTGCGTAAGCGTCACGGGGAAGCGAAGTTTGGAAAGCGTCAGAAACAGCGAGTCTCCCGCATCCGTCAAGGGGACGGAAAGCGTCAGGACCACTTGGAGCTTCGCATCGGAAGGCAGTGCCGCGAGATTTACGGCGCGTCCCGCCTCGCGCACCGTGTAGGCGGCGGAGGATGCGGGATAATAAAGCGTCCAGACGCTCTCGCCGTTCTGCTCGGAAAGCGGCGCAAGGTAATCGCCGGTGAGGTAGTCGTCCACCGTCATACAAAGCGGCAGGCGCTCTTCAGAGCCGCCTTCATAGGCGCGGGCGCGCCGCAGACGCTCCTCGGTCTGCCACTTGACCCACGAATCGCGCAGGGTGTTGATCTGCGCCGTGGGATCGCTCTCGGCGACAAGGCGCATCGCCCCGTCGGCAATGGCGGAATTTTCCAGCATGGCATACGCCAGCGAGGAAAGCTGCAGGCTCTTGGCAAATTCATCGGCAAGCGGGGTCTCCACCGCCTTTGCCGCGCCGTTTTCGGCAGCGTAACCGCCGAGCGACGGCAACTCGATCTGCGCAGACTTCGCGGTAAGCACCGCGGCGCCCTTTCCGCCGAGCAAAAGCAGGCGGCTCGTGTGGCCGTCCGTGCCCAACGTGACGTAATTCTCCCCTGCGGCAAGCGTCAGCTCCGCCGTCTGCAGGGTACATTCACCCGCCCCGAAGGGATCGGTGGTGTAGGCATAGGAAAGGGAGCCGTATTCCAGCATCACGCAAAGACCGTCTTCGCCCTTGTGTACGAAGAAGCGGGATCCGCGCGCAAGGTAAATCGTCTTATGGGTGAAGCGGCGCAATTCGGTCTCGGTCATCTCCTCGCCGTTTTCATCCCCGGTGCTCTTCTGCACCTTGGCAACGGTGGCAAGCGACAAGACGCTTCTGTCGTCCATCACCGTAACGCGCTCTCCCAAGGTGAGCTCCCGCTCCTGTTCGGTGGCGCCGAGCGGAATCCCGAGCGGCGTTTTACGCACGGAGGCGCCGGAAGACAAAAAGGCCGTCTGATAGACTGCGGTGACGTTCTCGCCGGAGAGGGTGCTCTTCACGGCGGCGGTGCGTGCGGCATCCAAGGAGGAGGCGGCAGGGCTGACAAGCGGCTCGTCCTCGGCGGCCAGAACCTGCGCCACCGGAAAAACAAGCGTCAAAACGCACAAAAGCGCCGCAACGATGCACTTCATTTCCCGTCCTCCTTTTCGGTTTGATACAGTTCTTCTATTCTACACGCCTTGCGCCCGTTTGTAAAGGGCGCAAGGCGTCATTCTTCGTCTTTTTTCTCCGCGTCTTCCTCCAAAAGCGCAAGGTTGCGCGAAAAGACCTCCGCACCCCGCCAAGCGTAGGCGCGGCGGGAAAACGCCCCCGTCTGCAGAAGCGCCTCAAACTCTTTGCGCGTCGGCGACAAGAGCAGGTTCTCTCTGAAAAACGAAAGAGGCGTGTCGGAAAGCGCGCGGTTGTGGGGACAGACGTTCTGGCAGACGTCACACCCCCAAAGGATCCGGTGCCGTTTCAACCGTTCGCTCTCCTCCGGGGTAATGCGCTTCTTCTGCGAGAGCGCAGACAGACACTCGCCTCGACCCGAAAGCGCCCCGACGGGGCAGGCCTTCAGACAGGTGCCGCAGCCCTCGCACTCCCGCACCTCACAAGCCTGCGTCAAGGGGATCCCTTCGGGCGCTTCTTTCAAGAACACCGTGCCGATGAAGCAGAAGCTACCGTATTTCGGGTGAATCACAAGCCCGTTTTTTCCGCGCACGCCGAGGCCTGCGCGAAGCGCGGCGTCCCGCTCGTCGATCGGTGAGTGATCGGCACAGACGCAGAGGACGTTTTCATCCTCCCGCATAAGGCGCTCGCCGAGGTCTTTGACGTAGAGGTGGTAATCCTCGGCCGCAGCATAGCGGGAAAGCGCGAAGGCGGGGCCCGAAACAAAATAAGGCATCAAAAACACAAGGGCAAATTTCGGAGGCGCGTCGCCGAACAGGCGTGCAAACAGCGCCTCGTTTTTCACGCGGCAAAGGGAAGCGTCAATCATCGAATAGGCATCGATGGACGCACGGCGAAAAAACTCACGAAGCGGCACAAAAAACCTCCCTTTTTTCCGAAACTTATGTTATACTGTATTATAACAAATAATTCATTCAAAGGCAAACTCTATGAAAGCAACGCTCGTCTGTCCGAAAAAAGCCTTGTTGCCCCGCGCCAAGGGGGCAAGGCAGGCCTTTTTGTCCCGCGCACTCACGCGCCTGTATCCAAGCGCCGAATGTGCGCTGGAATATGCGGGAGATCCCTTTCGCCTTTTGGTGATGGCGCGTCTCTCCGCACAATGCACCGATCGCCGCGTCAACGAGATCTCCCCCGCCCTCTTTCAACGCTTCCCCGACGCGGCCGCCTTTGCCTCGGCCGAGCAGGCGGAGGTGGAACAGTACATCTTCTCCACAGGGATGTACCGCGAAAAGGCGCGTCAGCTCATCGCCATGTCGCAAAAGCTTCTCTCCGACTTTGACGGGCGCGTGCCGAACACCCAAAAAGAACTGCTCTCCCTGCCCGGCGTGGGCACGAAGATCGCAAACCTCATGCTCGGAGACGTCTTCGGCCAGCCCGCCATCGTCGCAGACACGCATATGATCCGACTCTCGCGCCGTTGGGGCTTCTGCGACTCGGCGGATCAGCACAAGGTGGAGGCCGCGTTGGAAAAGGTCACGCCCCTTTCCGACCGCGCCGATTTCTGCCACCGCGCCGTGCTCTTCGGCCGCGAATTCTGCCGCGCACAAAACCCGCTTTGCGAAACCTGCCCCCTGTTCTGTGAGGAGGATGTATGAACCAAACTCTGCTTGTCTTTGACGGCAACTCCATCATCAACCGTGCCTTTTACGCGGTGCGTCCCCTGACGACGAAAACGGGACTGCACACCAACGCGCTGTTCGGCTTTCTCAACATTTTGAAAAAGCACCTCGACCACGTGCGCCCGACGCACTGCGCCGTCGCCTTCGACGTGCACGCACCGACCTTCCGTCACAAATCCTACGACGGCTACAAGGCGAAACGTCGCGGAATGCCCGAGGAGCTCTTTGAGCAGATGCCCTACGCACACCGCCTCGCCGAAGCGCTCGGGCTCTCCGTTTTAGAATTTGAAGGGTACGAGGCCGACGACATCCTCGGCGCCGCAAGCCGCCTCGCCGAAGAGGCGGGGATGCGTGCCGTGCTGGTCACGGGAGATCGGGACGCCTTACAGCTCGTCAGCGAGCAGACCACCGTTCTGCTCTGCACCACGGGGAAGGATCTGGAAATGACCCCGTCTGCCATTGCGGAAAAATACGGCTTGACCCCGCACCAGCTCATTGACTTAAAATCCATTATGGGCGACACCTCGGACAACATCCCCGGCGTGCGCGGCATCGGCGAAAAAGGCGCCCTTGACCTGATGCACAAGGCGGGAAGTCTTGACGCCATCTACGAAAACCTCGAAACGCTCGGGCTCACCCCCTCGGTGAAGCAAAAGCTTCTCGACTCCAAAGAGGATGCCTATCTCTCCCGCTACCTTGCCGAGATTTTGCGGAAGCTGCCCGACTTGACGGATCCGGACGCGCTCGCCCGCAAGGAACAGGACGCGCGCGCCCTGACCGAGCTGTTCATCGAACTTGAATTTACCAAGATGGCGGAGACCTTCGGTCTCACCCTCTCCGCCCCCGTCGCTCCCGTCCCCCCCGAGGGCGGACAGCTCTCTTTGGATCTTTCCGCCGCGCCCTTGGAAGAGGCGGCACCCCCTCCGCTTTTGCGCGCGGCAGATCTTGACAAGGCCGCCGACGTCTGCGCCCTGATCGAAGAAGATCGCCTCTACGTGCGCGCAGGCGAGACGGTGGGTTGCCTGGAGGGCGACGAGCTTCTCCGCTTTGCCAAAAGCTTCCGTCCCGCAGTGTTCGATTCCAAGCGCTACCTGCATTTTCTCGCGCGGCAGGGCGCAGAGACGCCCGTGGTCGGCGAGGATCTGCAGCTGATGGCCTATCTTTTGGATCCGGGCGGAGCCGCCACCTCCCTCACCCGCGCCGCCACGGTCTTTCTTTCCCGTCTGCTCTCACCCGACGCCGACGTCTGCGTGCGCCTCGGCATTCTGGCCGAGCTTGCCCGCACCCTGCCTGAGCGCGTGCGTGCCGAGGGGATGGAGGAGCTCTACCGCGAGATCGAACTTCCGCTGTCCCGCGTGCTCTTTGAAATGGAGCGAGAGGGCATCCTGCTCGACCGTGAGGGGCTTGCCGACTACGGCAAGGAGCTGACCGCGCGCATCCGCGCGCTGGAAGCGTGCATCTACGAGGCCGCAGGCGCACCTTTGAACCTCAATTCGCCCAAGCAGCTCGGCGTGCTTCTGTTTGAGACGCTCGGCCTGCCCCACGCGAAAAAGACGAAAACGGGCTACTCCACGGATGCGGAAACGTTGGAAAAGCTGCGTCCCCTCTCGCCCGTCGTGAGCGACATTCTGGAGTATCGCAAGCTTCAAAAGCTGTACAGCACCTACGTAGAGGGACTGCTCAAGCAGACGGAAAACACCCCGCGCGTACACACCACCTTCCTGCAGGCGCAGACCGTGACGGGGCGGCTTTCCAGCCAAGACCCGAACTTACAGAACATCCCCGTGCGCACCCCCGAAGGACGTGAGATCCGCCGCTTCTTCGTGGCAAAAGAGGGGTGCTGTCTCCTCGACGCAGACTACTCGCAGGTGGAGCTTCGCATCCTTGCCCACCTCTCGGGAGACAAGGCCTTCCTCGATGCCTTCCGCCGCGGGGAGGACATCCACCGAAAAACCGCCGCCGAGATCTTCCGCGTGCCGCTCTCAGCCGTGACGGATGAGATGCGAAAGGACGCCAAGGCCATCAATTTCGGCATCGTTTACGGCATCGGTGAATACTCCCTCTCGCAGGATCTGGGCATCACGCGTGCCGCCGCTGCAGACTACATTCAGAAATACTTTTCCTCCTACCCCGGCGTCAAGGCTTATCTGGAGCGCACCGTTGCCGAGGCCAAAAAAACGGGCGAAGTAAGCACGCTCTACGGACGCCGCCGCTTCGTGCCCGAGCTTTCCGCCACGAAAAAGGCGATGGTCGCCTTCGGGGAGCGCGTGGCGATGAACACCCCCATTCAGGGCACCGCCGCCGATATCATGAAGCTTGCCATGGTGCGCGTGGCAAACGCACTGCACGCCAAACACTTAAGATCCAAGATCCTTCTTCAGGTACACGACGAGCTTCTTTTGGAATGCCCCTTGGAGGAAGCCGATCTCGTCGCAAAACTCCTGAAGGAAGAAATGGAACACGCCGCCTCCCTCTCGCTGACGCTCGTCGCAGAGGTCGGGCGCGGTCAAAACTGGCTGGATGCCAAATAAACGCACAACTCATATTTCAATACGGAAAGGAAACCAACTCTTATGAACGCCAAAGAACAGTTTATTGAATTTATGCTCTCGCAGGGTGTTTTGCGCTTCGGTGAATTCGTCACCAAATCCGGCCGCCTCTCTCCCTACTTCGTCAACACGGGACTTTACAGCACGGGTGAAGCCGCACAGAAGCTCGGCGAATTCTACGCCGCGGCGATCCTGGAGCACATCGGCGAGGATTTCGACGCGCTCTTCGGGCCCGCCTACAAGGGCATTTCTCTTGCCGCTCTGACCGCCGAGGCGCTCTGGCGCGTACACGGAAAGAACCGCACCTTCTTCTACAACCGCAAGGAGGCGAAGGATCACGGCGAAGGCGGAAGCTTCGTCGGCAAGCTGCCCGAGCGCGGCGCGCGCGTCGTCATCGTGGAGGACGTCGTCACCGCCGGCACCGCCGTGCGCGAGACGCTTCCGCTCCTGCAGGCGCAGGGCTACGAGGTCAAGCACATGATCGTCTCCGTCAACCGTATGGAAAAGGGACAGACCGAAAAGAGCGCGAAGGAAGAGCTCAAAGAAGCCTTCGACATCTCCCTTTCCGCGATCGTCACCGCCCGCGATCTCTACGATTACCTTTTCGAAAAGGGACAGACCGAGCAGGCGGAAAAGATGAAGGCGTATATGGACACCTACTGCGTGGGATAAAACGAAAAAAACTCCAAAGAATAAACGCGAGAAATCGCGTTTATTTTTTTGGAGGTCACAATGGACGAGTCGAAAAGCACACCACCCACCCAAGGCATCCGCATCCTGCCGCTATTCGGGCAGATCGAAGGACACACCGCCGCACCCGAATCGGTCAAAAGCACGCGCTACGAGGAGGTGCTTCCCCTGCTTGCCGAATGGGAGGAGGACAGCACTTGCCGAGGACTGCTCCTTCTCATCAACACCGTCGGCGGAGACGTGGAGGCGGGGCTTGCCATTGCGGAAATCATCGCC
>JAZRZY010000074.1:0-5398 GCA_045601605.1 Eubacteriales bacterium | reverse complement strand
GTGGAGGCGGGGCTTGCCATTGCGGAGATGCTCGCGGGGATGCACACCCCCACGGTCTCGCTGATCCTCGGCGGAGGGCACTCCATCGGGCTTCCGCTTGCGGTGAGCGCCAACACCTCCTTCGTCGTGCCCTCCGCCACGCTGACGCTGCACCCCGTGCGCTTCCACGGGCTGGTGCTCGGCGTGGAGCAGAGCTTCGATTATTTCCGCGATATGCAAGAGCGCATCGCCGCCTTCGTCTGCGCCCATTCCCGCATTCCCAAGGCAGAGTATTTTTCCCTCATTCTCGCAACCGGAAACCTCGCAAACGACACGGGCACCATCGTCACGGGAAAAGAAGCCGTCACCCGCGGGCTCATCGACCGCCTCGGCGGCGTGGCAGACGCGCTTGCCTGCCTAAAGGAAAAGTTAAACTGAAACACACCCCGGCGCCCCTCCGCAAGGAGGGAGACGCCGGGGTGTTCTGTTTTCGTATGTTTTATTCTCCGAGATAAGAAAGCATTTCCTCTCGCACGCTCTCACTGAGCTCCTCACAGCGCAGGGAGGAGACCTCCTCCGCCGAGCGCACCGAATGGATGCGGAAGACAACGTCCGTCGGGCGAAGGACGACGTTTTTGTGAATGAACTCCGTACCCTCCACGGTCAAAACGACCACGGGCACCTTGGCCTTTTGAGCAATCTTGAAGACGCCGCCGTGGAACTCCAAAAGCTTCAGGCTCTTGCTTCGCTTGCCCTCCGGATAGACACCGACGGTCGCTTCATCCTGCTTCAGCAGGTCGGCGGCGCGGTAAACGGTGCGGATGGCACGACGGGCGTTCTCGCGGTCGATGCCGAGAAACCGCAGGCGATGGATGATCCTGCCGTAGGCAAAAACGCCGAAATTCTCCGGCTTGGTAACAAACACGAGCTGTCTGCCGCGAAAAACGTGCCACATCAAGATCGGGTCGTAAGACGATCGGTGATTGGACACGAAGAGAAAGCGTCCCTCGGGCAGCTTCTCTTCCCCCTCCACGCGCACGCGCACGCCGAGGCCAAACAACGCCCAAGCGGTGCTGACCTCTAAGAGGCGGCGATAAAACTTGCTCTCTTTTTCATATTCCCTGTTCGGGTTGACAAACAACGAGCAAAGTGCAACAAAGGGGAGGACAAACAGTCCCCAAACCAATCCAACCACGATGCGAACGATGAGCATAAGTCCCCCCGAAGAAGTCAAACGATGTCTGTTTTCTCATACAGTATAGCGTTTCAGCTTCAAGTCTCTTTCAACTGAAGTTCAACAATTCTTGAAAAAGAGCCGCTCCGCTCACGGGAGCGTGACCCCTGTCGCACGCAAAAGCGCATACCAATCTTCACGCGTCAGGGAGATCTCGCAGGCGGCGGCAGCCTCCTTCAGGCGCGCGGGCGAGGTCGTGCCGGTGATGACCTGCATCCCTGCGGGATGGCGCAGGATCCATGCAAGGGCGATCTGCGCCTTCGTTGCGGAATACGTCTGCCCCGCCTCCCGAAGCGCCGCGTTGACCTCGGGGAACTCCTCGCTGTCGATGAAGCACCTTCTCGTGTGTCCCGCCTGCAAGGGCGACCAAGCCTGCACGGTGATCTCTTCCCTTCTGCAATAGTCCAAAAGATAGCCGTCTCGGGAGGCGGAGAACTCGTTCTCCCGATTGACGTGAAAGCCCGCCGAAATCAGAGGCGTATGCATCAGAGACACCTGCAATTGATTTGCCAAAAGCGGCATATCCAACGCCTTTTGCAAGAGCGCGATCTGGTTTTCGCTGTGGTTGGAGACGCCGAAATGACGCACCTTCCCCTCCCGAAGCAGACGCTCGAAGGCGCGGGCAACCTCCTCCGGCTCCACGAGAGCATCCGGGCGATGCAAAAGAAGCACGTCGAGATACTCCGTTCCGAGACGGGCAAGCGTGCCGTCCACGCTCTCCAAAATATGCTCGCAGGAGAAATCATACAGCTTTCCGCCGCACAGCCCACACTTAGACTGCAGGATCATTTTTTCACGCAGAGAGGGCGTGAGGACGCGCCCGAAAAGACGCTCGCATTCCCCGCCGCCGTAGATGTCGGCGTGATCGAAAAAACAGATGCCGAGTGAAAGCGCGGTATCGATCCACTCCGCGATCTCCCGCTCGCTCTTTTGGTGAAGGCGCATACAGCCCGCCGCGATGCGCGGGACGCTTAGCTTGCTTTTTCCGAGTGTGATCGTTTTCATCTTCATTCTCCTTTGTTTTTTTCATCATACTGCAAAATCGCGCATCTGAAAAGCCCCACGAAAAAACTCCTCTTCGCGCATGCGAAAAGGAGTTTTCCTTTTGCCGTGATTTTTACAGCTCGCCTTCGTGCTTCGCGCTTTCCTTCTTTTCGGAGGTCAGCGCCTTTTCTCCGCCGAAATACATGGAGGTAAGGCCGAGCAACACCATTACGGTGGAGGCGTAGATGATGACGGGGAAGATCTCGCCGGAGAGGACCCGGCAGATCTCTGCAGCCACGTCTCCGCCGATGACGAGCGCGGCGAGGTAACCGAAGAAGGTCAAGCCGCCCGCAAACAGGCAGAGCATAATTCCCCAGCCGAACACGCTCTTGAGCGCATCCGAGATCTTGCGGCAGAATTTGCGCGCGGAGAACACGCCGAGCGCGCGCAGCACAAGGAAGATCCCGAGGAAAACAAGCGCCAAAAAGAAGACCGCAAAAATACCGCTGTAATAGAGAGCATCGTAAACGGCAAAGTCCTGCGTCATAAACGAGACGAGAAGAGACGAGCCCAAGCCGACAAGATAAAGGAAGAGCCCGCAGACGAGGGAAAGCAGGGCATACAAAATGCCGTGTTCAAGGAATTGATTGATCCGTTTCATTCGCGCACCTCCTTACAGTCCGAGGACGGGAATCCAGCCCATCAGCACCAAGACCTGCAACACAAACTGCGCGGCAACCCAAAAGAGGTTGTTTTTGAAGGTCTTGGAAAAATCGGATTCCGCCAGCGTCATGCCCGCGTACATACCGAGTCCGAGCGGGGGAGTAATGCCGCACATCACGCCGCAGATGCAGGGCAGCATCGCCGCAACCAGCACGGGATCGCAGCCGACGTTTGCAAGCACCGTGATGAAGGTGGTGCCGAAGATGACCACAAGCGAGGAGCCGGGGACCACCATACCCATAAAGCAGGTGATGAGGCAAACGGCAACCACGGTGCCGAATTTGCCGAAGTTCCAAGCATTGATGATCTGGCCGAGTTCCTCCGCCACGTTGAGCTCGGCAAAGAGACTGCCGATCATATAGCCGAACACACACACGCCGATGGCCGGAGCGATCGTCTTGACGCCGTCGGAAAACATTTTGGCGAGGTTTTTGGGCGTGACGACACGCTTATCGCGCGCAACCAGCACGGCGTAGAAGGCGGAAATGCCGCCGACGAAAAGCAACGTCGCGCTTGAGAGCTGCTTTGCCCCCTGCGCGCCGAGGCGCGAGGTGAAGAAGTTGTCCTTGAAGAGGGCGTCCAGCACGAAGGGGAGAAGAATGATGACGGGGAGCAGAAGCCCCTGCCAGCCGTTCTTGAGCGTGTCCTTCAGGCTCGGCAGATCCTCCTTCTTCATCGGCGCGACCTTGTAATATTTGCAAAAGCCCCAAACCATCACGAGGCGCTGGAGGATAAACCACAAAGCGATCCCCCAGAGAATGATCCAGAAGGTGCCCTGCGAAACCTCTGCCATCGGCTCGTTCGGATGGGAAAGATTCCACATTTCCACAAAAGCGGTAAAGGCGCCCAAGGCGGCTACGATGTTCGAGGAGGGCGGGATCATATTGCCCATATAGCTTGCGTTTGACTCGATGTTTGCCGCAAGCTCCGAAGGGAATCCGCTGCGCTTCATGGCAGGGATGGTGATGGCGCCCGTTGCCATGACGTTACCGGGGCCGGATCCGGACAGCGCACCCATAAAGGCGCTTCCGATCACGGCGGCATATCCCGCGCCGCCGCGCAAACGGCCGATCACCGAGAGAATGATGGCAATGCAGGCGTCGATGATCTTGGTCTTTGTCAAGATGATGGACATCGAAACAAAGGCAACCATCGAATACAAAAGCGAGGTGGAAAGTGCTTTGTCAATATACGTCCAGACGTTGCCCCACGTTCCCGTGATCGTCAGAAGCAAGAGAAAGCTGACGAGCACGGCCTCGTACACCGGTCGCTTCAAAAGCGCAAACCAAATGACGATCACCGCGAGCATCACGCCCAGATAAATCAGCGAAGAAGGCACTTTGCAACCCTCCTTTCCGTTCTGTTTTCCTTTTTGGTTATAGGTTCTATTCGCTACGGGTTATATTACACCATCTCCCCGCGCTTGTCAAGTACCATTTCAAAAAAACGCATTTCGGGCATTTTTGTACTTTTCTCTTGCAAAAAAGACGCTCTGCGGTTATGATAGATATAAGGAAATCGGAATGTTACATCACACCGAGAGGACGCTTATGAACATTCGCCAGTTGCAATACGCCGTGGAGCTTTCCCGCTCCTTGAATTTTTCGCAGGTGGCCTGCCGCCTCGGCATCAGCCAGCCCGCACTCTCCAAGCAGATCCTCGCTTTGGAAAAAGAGCTGGATCTCAAGCTTTTCGATCGCAGCACCACCCCGCTCACGCTCACGCCCGCGGGGGAATATTTCATTCGCGAGGCGGAGAAGCTTCTGTGGCGGGAGGAACAGCTTTTGCGCTCTATGGAAGAATTCAAGGCCGGTCAGCGCGGCACGCTTTCCGTGGGCATCTCCCCCTTCCGCAGTCAGTACCTTATGCCGCGCATCGCCCGCGAGCTCAAGCGCGCCTATCCCGAGGTGCGCCTCATCCTGCACGAGGAGGATTCCGAAACCCTGCGCCGCGAAGCCGCAGAGGGAAAGTACGATTTTGCCATCGTCAATCTGCCCGTGGACGAGAGCGAGCTTTCCGTCACGCCGCTGGAGGACGACACGCTTTGCCTTGCCGTTCCGGAGGGGCTTTTGCACGCTCTGCCTGCCGAAAAAAAAGAGGCAGACAGCCTCGCCCTCTCCGACTGCCGCGCATTGGATTTCGTCCTGCTCGGTGAATCGCAGGAAATGCGCCGTCTGCTTGAGCGCGCCGCCGCAGACGCGGGCTTCCACCCGCGCTGTGCCGTGGAGGTCGTCGGACTGACCACCGCCTGGGCCATGTGCCGCGCCGGCGTCGGTGCCGCGCTTCTGCCCCGCCGCCTCATCGAAGAGATCGGCGGCACGCAATCGGTGCGCCTCTTCTCCTTGGAGGGCACCGTACAAACCCGCCATCCCGTGATCGTTCGCAGACGCGGCGCACACCTTACGGACTACGCGCGCTTCTGCATCGAGCTGCTCGAAAAACAAAACGGATAAGCCCGCCGCCCGAAGTCGGATCGTA
>JAZRZY010000073.1:0-6187 GCA_045601605.1 Eubacteriales bacterium | reverse complement strand
GTGAAACACTTTCCCTTCCGTCCTTTTCACATCGCTTTTCTTTTGCTTCTTTTCTTTTCTCGTGAAAAGAAAAGAAGAAGAACAATCAAAAAGGAGCGCCTATGCTCGAAAAACTCTATACGATCCCGATCAACGAAGCCTTTGAGGCAGCCGACGGCTGTCCTTTCTGCGCGCTGTACAAAAAGCTGGAGGGCGACGAGCTTTCCCTGATCCTCGGCGCCTCCATGATGGAGCCCGACGTGCGCGAGGTCACGAACAAAAAAGGCTTCTGTCACGACCACTACCTCAAGATGCACAAGGCGCAAAAGCGTCTGCCGCTCGCCCTGATGCTCGAGAGCCACATCGCCGAGGTACAAAAGATGCTCAAGCCTCCCGCCCTCTCGCTGAAGGACAAGGGCGAGGCGATCGCACAGAGCGCCGAAAAGCTCTCCGACTCCTGCTACGTCTGCGACCGCATCGAGTTCCACTTTGAGAAAATGTTCTCCAACGCCTGCCTGCTCTACGATCAGGACGCAGACTTCCGCAAGAAGCTGAAAAATCAACCGTATTTCTGCCCCGAGCATTACGCGCGCTATCTTTCCGCGGCGAAGGCGGCACTTCCCAAGCGCCGTTACACAGAGTTTACCGACGACGTGCGCGCGGTGGAGGAGGCTTATCTTGCAAAGCTCGGCGACCTCGTCAGCCGCTACTGTCAAAAATTTGACTACCATCACGCCGGAGAAGCGTGGGGAGAAGAAAAAAATGCCGTAAACGACGCTCTGTCCTTCTTCGGCGTAGATACGGGGGAAAAGAAAAAATGAACACCGAACGCATCATTGCCTTCCGCTGTCCCGTCTGCGGCACCGCCATCGTGGGAGATCTAAATCTTTTCGTGCTGGGCGGTCAGGAGCTCACCCTCTCCTGCAAGGAGTGCGGCGAAGAGATCCCTCCCCTGCGCGCTTCGCTGACGGCAGAAAACAAGCTTTCCCTCTCCATCCCCTGCCTCACCTGCCCGAATCCGCATCGCTTCACGGTGGAGACGCAGGTCGTCTTCTCACGCGATCTCTTCGTGCTCCAATGCCCGATGACCGCGCTCGATCTCTGCTTCATCGGAGAAGAGACGAAGGTGGAGGAAGCGCTGGAGGAAAACCGCAAGCAGCTGTTGGAGCTCACCGGCGGCGAATGGATGGACGACGAATTTGACGACGAGGAAGAGCCGCTTACCGAAGAGGAGTTAAACGAACTCAAGGAGCATCCGCCGCTTCTCGACGCACACCTGATGGGGCAGATGCTCTATCTGGTGCGAGACCTTGCCGAAGAGGGCAAGATCTCCTGCTCATGCGGCGAAAAGCACGTCGATTTCCACCTGCTTCCCGACGGCATCGCCTTCTCCTGCCCGAAGTGCAACGCCGCGCGCGTCTTTCCCGCTCACACGGAAAACGACATTCTGCGCCTGTCGGAGCTCAGCGAGATCACCCTTTCCAAGGAGGAAGACCGTTGACACTCTCCGCTTTTACACGCCGCGCCATCCCCCTGCCCGAGGGATACGACCAAACGGGCTACATCGCACGCTTCGGCGGCAGCATCGGCACGCTTGATACCCCCGAGGTACGCGTCCTGCTCCTGCGCGAGACGATGGACGCACCGACCATCCTCGTTTTCTGCGACCTGCTCGGTCTCGCCCCCGCGCACACCGCACGGCTGGAGCATACCCTCGCCCGCGTAGCGGGCACCTTTCCCGAGCGTGTCGTCATCACCTGCACGCACACGCATTCCGCCCCTGCGGCGATGAGCCTGCTCCTGCTCGGCGAATGCCGAGAGAGCTTCGTGCAGGCCTTGGAGGAAACGATCTGCGATGCCGTGCGCGAGGTCTCTGAGAGCTCTGCCACACCCACCCGCATCTTCAGCGCCAAAACGGACGTCTTCGGCGTCGCCCGCAACCGTGTGAGAGGAAACGAAACGGACGTCGATCCCGAATTGACTCTGACCGTCTTTGAAAACGCACGCGACAAGATCGCGCTGGTCAATTACGCCTGCCACCCCGTGACAAAGAATGCAGACAACCGCCTCTACTCCCGCGACTATCCCGGCGTAGTCTGCGACACGCTCCGCAAAGAGCGCCTCTTTGACGAGGTCATCTTCGCCACCGCCCCCTGCGGCGATCTCAACCCCGTCCTGCAGGACGAGCCCGGATCCCACGAGCGGATGCACGAATATGCCGAAAAGATCGTTCAAGGCGTGCGTGAGATCTTAGACTCCGGCTCTCTGATGGAAACGGAAGGCTTTACCTTAAAAAAGATCCGCGTGCATCTGCCGCTCTCCGAGGCGCACCCGCGTGCAAACCTTGCGCTCGCCAAAAATCGAGCGGCCGTCGGCCGCCTCAACGCCGTCGAGGCGCAGAAGCAGAAGTATGAGGAGGCAAACTACCTCTGGGCACTCTCCCACGAGAGGCTGTCGGCTCTCGGGCTTTGTGAACGCGCCTTTGATGCCACCGTCACGCTTTTAAGATTCGGTACCCTCACCGTCATCGGCGTACCCTTCGAGCTCTTTTCGGACGTCGCCCTGCGTCTGAAGGATGCCTTCTTCCCCGCCTGCGTCTGGGAACTCTGCGGCGGCGATTACGGCTATTTCCCCTCCGACGAGCTTTGGGACCAAGCCGCTTACGAGCGCGGCGACGCCTATATGTACTACAACCGCGGCGGCCCGCTTGCCAAAGGCAGCGAAGCACGCCTGACCGAGGCCATCCGCGAAGCTCTGCAAATGTAAAAAGCAAAAAGCCGACCTCTTTGGATCGGCTTTTTTTACACAACCGTTTTTCCCGCTTTGAACGCGTGCAAACACAAAAGCGTTCCACCCCCGCAGAACGCACGAGAGCGCCGCCGATGCGGTCTTTCGGAAAATCGCCTTTTGCGAAAAACGGGTGCAAGAACCTGCCTTTTGTGTTATAATAAAGGAAATTCCAACGAAAAAGGGGCTCCTATGCTGAAAATTCTGATTGCAGAAGACGACCGCGAACTGCGGCACCTCTTCTCCCACGTCTTGCTCAAAAACGGCTACACCGTCAAGGGTGTCTCCAACGGTCTGGAAGCCTTGGAAGCTTTGGAGGCGGATTTTTACGATCTGCTCATCACCGACGTAATGATGCCGAAGATGAACGGCTTTGAGCTTTTGGAACGTCTGCGCGAACAGCAGATCAAGCTTCCCGCGCTCATCATCACGGCAAAGGATTCCTTCGACGATATGCGTCGCGGCTTTCTCTCCGGCTCGGACGATTATATGGTCAAGCCCATCAACGTCAACGAAATGCTCCTTCGCGTGGGCGCGCTTTTGCGCCGCGCCCGCATGGTCAACGAGCGCCGTCTGGTGCTCGGCGACACGGTGATGGAGTGCGACTCCTTCACCGTTCAAACCAGCGGAGAAACCACCGTCTTGCCGCAGAAGGAATTTCTGCTCCTCTACAAGATGGCATCCTTCCCCTCCCGCATCTTTACCCGCCAACAGCTGATGGACGAGATCTGGGGATATGAATCCGAAAGCGATACGCATACCGTGGACGTGCACATCGGCAGACTGCGCGAGCGCTTCCGCCAAAACCCCGATTTCTCAATCGTCACGGTGCGCGGCGTCGGCTACAAGGTGGTGAAAGCATGAAACAGAAAAAGCAATCGACCTTTGATCTGCGCTGGCAGCTCGTCACACTCGTCACGGGCGAGCTCGTTCTCAGCGTGCTCGTGGCGCTCGGCGGCACGGAGGTCTTAAACCTCATCCTGCCCGAATCGATCAAGATCCCGCTCGTTTTGGAAATCATCCTCATCGCCCTCTGCGTGGGATTCATTACCACGCTTCTTCTCTCCCGCGTGTTTCTTGCGCCCATCCACAGACTGCAACGCGCAATGGATGCCGTCGCCTCAGGCGACTTTTCCGTGCGTCTGGAGGAGCGAAGCACTTCCGCCGACATCCGCCGTCTCTACGCCCGTTTCAATCAGATGGTAGAGGAGCTTGGATCGACCGAGCTGCTGCAAAGCGACTTCGTGGCAAACGTCTCCCACGAGTTCAAAACGCCCATCACCGCCATCGAGGGCTACGCAACGCTGCTGCAAGGCAGCGAGCATTTAGAAGCGGAAACGGCAGGCTACGTGGACAAGATCCTGTTTAACACCGCCCGTCTTTCGGGCCTCGTCGGAAACATCCTCCTGCTCTCAAAGTTGGAAAATCAAACGGTGGAGGGCACCAAGGTCCACTTCCGACTCGACGAGCAGATCCGCACCTCGCTCGTCGCCGCCGAAGAAGGCTGGACCAAGAAGGATCTTGAACTCGACGTGGATCTGTGCTACACGGAATATTTCGGCGCGGAAGGGCTTTTGCTTCACGTGTGGGATAACCTGATCTCCAACGCCATCAAATTCAACCGACAGGGAGGGCTTTTGCGCCTGCGTCTGACCGACGAGGGCGAAACGCTCCTGTTCGTCATAGAAAACGATGGGGAAAGCATCTCCGCCGAAGAAAAACGGCATATCTTCGATAAATTTTATCAGGCAGACAACTCCCACCGCCGTCAAGGCAACGGGCTCGGCCTTTCGCTTGTGCGACGCATCTGCACACTCTGCCACGCCACCGTCTGCGCCGAGGATCGTCCCGAAGGGGGCGCCCGTTTCTGCGTCACGCTTCCGAAGACGTAAGACAGATCCGTGTCGGAAATCCTCAACGATTGTTGAACTTCAGTTGAACTAAGGTTCATTTTCTCCTTTTATAATACGACCGTAGTATTGTATTTCGGCAAAAAAGGAGTCTTTATGGCATTTTTCAAATGCATGCGCTATCTTTGCACGATCGGCGTTTTCTCCTTCTTTCTCGGCCGAGTTCTCCCAAAGCATCTCTTCCGTCCCGAATCTCCCCTTTTCACACCAAAGCCGTTCGAAAAGGACGGTGCCTTTTACGAGCGCTTTCGGATCCGGCTTTGGCAAAAGAAGGTTCCGGATATGAGCAAGCTCTTCCCGCAGCTAATGCCGGAGAAGGCGCTGAAAAAGGGCTTCCACGAAAATTTGGAGCGTATGCTGCAGGAGACCTGCATAGCGGAAGCGGTGCATCTGGCTCTCATCTTTTTCAGCCTGCCCTGCCTGTATTGGATGCCGGGGATCACGGGCGTTCTCCTTTGGGCGATCTACAATCTGCTTTTCAATCTGCCCTACATTTTCATTCAACGGTACAATCGCCCGCGCCTGATGCGTCTGCAACAGCGCATCACGAAAAAACGCGAAGAATCCGTTGCAAACCGACTCACCCCCGCATAAGCAAAAGGAGATATCCCCATGAATCAACTCTACGTTCTCTTCAACCCCCTCTCCGGTGACCGCAACGGAAAAGAAGATGCAAAAAAGCTTTCCGCAAACGCAGAAAACGCCCGTCTGATCGACGTGCGGAAGATCTCCTCCTACGAGACCTTTGTCGGCGATCTGGATGAAAGCGACCGCATCATCCTCTGCGGCGGAGACGGCACCGTCAATCACTTTGCCAACAACATCGCCTCCCTCAAGGTCCCCTGCCCCGTCTTCTACTACGCCGTGGGAAGCGGAAACGATTTTGCCCACGACCTCGGCCACGACCGCGCCGACGAGCCGAACTTTGAGATCAACCAATATCTCGTAAACCTCCCGCAGGTGCAGGTCGGCGACGTGCGCCGCGTGTTCGTCAACGGCATTGGCTACGGCATCGACGGCTACTGCTGTGAGGTGGGCGACGAGGAGCGCGAGAAGAACATCCGCGAAAACAAATTCAAAAAGATCAACTACACCACAATCGCCATCAAGGGTCTGCTCTTCCACTTCAAGCCCAAAAACGCCGTCGTTACGGTGGACGGCGAGGAACACCGCTTCACCAAGGTATGGCTTGCTCCGACGATGAACGGACGCTTCTTCGGCGGCGGGATGATGCCCACACCGGCACAGGATCGCTTGAACGAAGAGCGCACCGTCTCCCTGATGGTCTTCCACGGCGCAAGTGCGCTGAGAACGCTTATGATCTTCCCCTCCCTGTTCAAGGGCGAACATATTAAACACGAAAAATTCGTCAAGATCTTCACGGGAAAGGAGATCTCCGTTTCCTACGACCGTCCCTGCGCCCTGCAGATCGACGGTGAGACCTACAAAAACGTCTCCTCCTACACCGTCAAAGCATCCGTATAAAAACGAAACGAAAAGAGCCGCCCGAT
>JAZRZY010000072.1:0-5290 GCA_045601605.1 Eubacteriales bacterium | reverse complement strand
TTTGAGGTTCTTTTTCGCTTTCGTTTGGCATTCGGTCGGGCGTTTGTTCCGGTTGAACAATTGAAGGTTGACACGCACAAAGAAACAAGAATAATGTTATCAAAATAAAAATGAAAACTTTCTTCATTGCCGTTTCTCCTTTATTTGAAAAATTGCTTGGGGTCAACTGTACGATATTCGCTTCCCGATGTATACACTCTCATCTCAAAATGAACATGTGCCGCGCTTGTATTTCCGGTCATACCTACTTTTCCTATAAAAGTTCCGGCTGAAATAGGAATTCCTCGGAGCTTTTTGTGCGTTTACGCATCTCGACTTTCTTCTATTCTCTTTTCCAGCGCATTTGCCGCAGCTCTTGCAAAGATTTGAAATCCGATCACAAAGAACAGGAAGCTGAAAACTCCTATGATCAGGAAGGGAAAAACGGCGGGCCACGGTGCGACGCGGTTGCAGATTGCCGCGCCTGCCGCCACTCCTGATCCGATCAACAGCAAAAGGCAGACTCCCAAATAAAACCTACGCACCGCTTTCATCGGCGAAAACGTAGCGGTCGTCCTCTCATTGCATTCAATACAAATCCGCGGCACAAATGAATTATGAAACCATCCGAATTTTTTGTGGGGCGTTAATAGAACCTCATTCTTTTTCGGCATCGAAATATTATATGAAAATGAACCAATATCCAAAGGTGTTTTTGACAAACGCATCACAAGATCATCTTGCGAAATAAGCGAATATTCTTTTTTGAACCTTAACACGTTCATCGTTTTCCCCATACTCTTTTTTCATCTAATGTTAATTTGTTATATGTGGTGCTTTTTTTGCTTAAAGATTGAAACAAGGGCTCTGTTATCATTTGGTTAACAGGAACCTCTACGCCAACACCTGCTATTTGACTATCTGCGTTGATCCATCTGCACGTCTCGGGGTCATAGTATCGACTGCCGTAGTAGAACAGGTCAAGGTCGGCATCGTAGTAGTAGAGCGTTTCGCCGTAAAAGGGTTTTATCTCTCACAATCTAAAGGGCGGATGCTTTCTCCAGCGATGAATACCTCATACTGTGCATTGGGTTCTTCAATCAGTGCATAGTAGGTGTTGTTCTCTGCTCCACTGTTTGGCAAAGAAACAAATTTTGAGCCTTGACTGTCGGAAACCGTGTTATTCCCGGGAATGCCAAAAGCAATCAAATAATAATCATCCGATTCTCGCAAGCGGCAAATCTCAAGAATGCCTTTCCCCTTTCCAACAAAGTCTTTATAGATTTCTTCAGAATGAATACTTAACCCCACGCCCCAACCACCATCTTTTTTAGGGATGATCAAATTATTCGTCGTGTTTTGTTTTCCGCCAACGACCATAGCACTGTCAGTGCCTTCCAAGACGAGTTGAACTTCATATCCGTTTATATTCGTATATTGATATGCCGCACCCGGAGACTCAAAGGTAACAAATGCGTTTTCAATCGGAACAAAGAAAGAGGCAGTCCCTCCCAACAAAACCAAAACGATTGCTCCGATAATAGCCTGTTTTTTTCGTCTTACTTTGCTTGTGAAAATCCAAACGGCTACGACAAGAAGCAAAAGCAACCAAAAAACAGAACGAACAATACCAAACATATCTTAATCCTCCCTTCTTTGCTCTTGTATCAATATGCATACGCCGAAGATTGAAATGCTTGGCCTGTTGTTACCAACGCATACGCCATTAGAATGGACCATCCGCTGATACTTAAGTTGGAATACATTGTATCAGTAATGTTTACAGGATTGTTTAAGCAGTATGCAAACAAATTGCATCCCTGTCAAGTCACTACCTGTTGAGAGCTGATTATCCGCATTGATCCATCTGCACGTCTCGGGGTCATAGTATCGACTGCCGCAAACAAAAAACGGCTCGGACAACTCCAAGCCGCGAATCTGCGAAAAGAACGATGGACGAAGATCTCCTCGCGCGCACACTCGTTTCGGGTATCGCGGGGGGATTTGCTACGTTTATTATATGGGAAAATATGGGAACAGTCAAGGTAAAATCCGTCTTGAAGCTTGATTTTGTCGCCCCGCACAAATTGAAATGCGCGGTTTTGTGAAAATTCACGGGGGTTTATGGGAACAAAGAGGGATGATCGAACGCTCGGAAAGCCGATTCTCCGGCAATCCGGTGTTTTTCTCTTCTTGCGGGCTGATTTGTTGTGTGTTATACTAAATGCAACGAATACACAAGGAGCCTGCATGATCGCCCTGAATCTCAAGCGTGTCTCCCTCTCCTTCGGGGGGGACGTGATCTTAAAAGACGTTTCCTTCGCTCTCGGCGAAGGAGAACGTGCCGCGCTCGTCGGCAAAAACGGCGCGGGAAAGACCACGCTTTTGCGCCTGATCTCGGGCGAGCTTTCCCCCGATTCGGGCGAGATCTTCCTCGCAGGCTCAAAGAAGGTCGGCGTATTGGCACAGCACGCTCTTGAGGGCAGTACGCGCTCCGTGCTTGCCGAAGCGCTCGACGCCCACCGTGCCCTTATGGAGACGGAGGAGGAGCTTGCACGCCTGCAGGCGCGCCTTGAGGCGGGCGACGTGCAAGCCGCCAACCGGTTCGACTCCCTCTCCCGTGCCTTTGAGCGCGACGGAGGACTGACCTATCGCTCCCGCACCCGCGCCGCGCTTGCCGCCGTGGGCCTCTCCGAGATGGAGGAGCGCAGTGTGGCGACGCTCTCCGGCGGGCAGAAGACGACGCTCGCTCTCGTCAAGCTCCTGCTCTCCCCTCCCGACATTCTGCTCCTCGACGAGCCGACCAACCATCTGGACATCCGCGCCCTCTCGTGGCTTGAGGAGACGGTAAAGAACCTCTCCTGCACGGTGCTTTGCGTCAGTCACGACCGTATGTTTTTGGACCGCGCCTTCCCGAAGGTCATCGAGATCTTCGCGGGCAAGGCGGAGATCTACAACTGCTCCTACACCGCCTACCGCGAAGAGCGGCGCGCACGCCGCGCGGTGGAGGAAAAGCACTACGCCCTTCAGCAAAAGGAGATCCACCGTCAGGAGGAGGTCATCCGCAAGCTCAAGGAGTTCAACCGCGAAAAATCCATCCGCCGTGCCGAGAGCCGCCAGAAAGCGCTGGACAAGGTCGAGCGTCTGGAACGCCCCGAGGCAGAAGACGAGGCGCCGAATTTTGCCTTTGATTCCCTGCCGAGCCCCAAGGAGGTGCTACGCGTCCACTCGCTTGCCTTCTCCTATCCCGACGCGCCCATCTTCTCCCCCTTCAATGCGGAGGTGGACGCGGGCGAGCGCGTCTTTTTCATCGGCTCCGTGGGCAGCGGAAAATCCACCCTGTTAAAGGTGCTTGCCTCCCGCCTGAGGCCCACGTCGGGCTCCGTGCGCCGCGGTCCCGGCTTGGATGCGGGCTACTACGATCAGGAAAACCAGGATCTCAACCTCTGCGGCACCGTCTTCGACGAGCTGTGGAGCCTTCCCGGAGAAGACAGTCAGGGTGCGCTGAGAAGCTATCTTGCCGCCTTCGGCTTTGCGGGCGACGGAGTCTTCCAAAGAGTGGATACCCTCTCGGGCGGTGAGCGCGCCCGTCTCGCACTGGCGAAGCTGATGCGCCGCCGTCACAATCTGCTCTTTCTCGACGAGCCGACCAACCATCTGGATATGGATTCCAAGGAGGCGCTTGAAGAGGCGCTTTTGCAATACACGGGCACCTGCGTCATCGTGAGTCACGACCGTTATTTCATCCGAAAGCTCGCCACCAAGGTCTTCTTCGTGGAGCGCGGATGCGCCCCTCTGCGCCTGATGCGCGGAGTGGAAAATCTGGAGGAGCTCTACCGCAAGGCGCTCGCCCCCGCCGAGGAAGAGGGCATCTCCGAAAACAAGGAGACCTACCTCGCAAAAAAGGAAAAAGGTGCCGAAGCGCGCCGCCGAAGCGCCGCACTGCGCCGCACGGAGCAGGAGATCCGCGCGCTGGAGGAACAGCTGGAGAAGCTCGAGCAAGACTGCGCGCGCCACTGCAACGATTACCAAAAGCTCCAAGAGCTCTACGACGCCCGCACTGCGACCGAGGAGCGTCTTGAGGGTCTGTACGAGACCCTGTTTGAGCTGCAAGCATAAAACGAAGCCCCCGCGCATAGCCTGTTGCGAAAGGGGGCTTTTTCCGTGTCCGATACTCGAAAAAGCGGCGGGGCTCTTCTGCCGCTCGTTCTGTTTCTCTCTTTTTCGGTGCTCGTCTTCATCGCCGTCGTCTTCGGCGGAAGCGCGCCCGCCGCGCGGCAGACGAATCCCGACTATCTCGGCATCGAAACGAACGAGGAACGCATCGCGCTCATCGCCTCCTTCGGCTGGAAGTGTGAAGAGACGCCCCACGAGATGACGGAGGTCTCTGTGCCCCTGGAATTCGATTCCGTCTATGAGGCCTACAACGAATTGCAAAAGCCGCTCGGACTGGATCTCTATCCCCTGCGGGGGCGCACGCTTCGCCGCTACACCTACGTGCTCACAAACCACCCCGACAGCGGCACGGTCTATGCCACGCTTCTCTTCTCGCTGGATGAATTTGTCGGAGGAGACGTGTGCAGCGCCGCCCCCGACGGCTTCGTACAATGCCTGAAAAAAGGCGCTTAACAAACACCGCAAACGGTGCCCGAGGTTCGGGCACCGTTTTCCTTTGCGGCAGTCCGCTTGCCTTTTTGCGCCTTTGCACCCCTCTTTTGATCAAAAAAGGGCGCCCGTAAACAAAAAAGAAGCACGCTTTCGCGTGCTTCTTTTTCAGATGCGTTTATTTCATCTTCAGGGTAACGGTGTTCGTCGTCACAGTGTTGCCGAACTTGTCGGTGATCTTGCAGTAGATCTGACGACCGTTACGGGCGTTGTTCATATACACGTAGTAGGAAGCGCCGGTGAAGGAGGAGGTCTTCACAAACTTCGAGGCACCCTTGTCCTTGTAGTACCAAGTGTAGGTGAGGCCTTCGCCCTGTGCCTTCACGGTAGTCTTGGCAAGCTTGCCGGAGGCGACGGTAACGGACTTCGGCTGGGTGGCAATACGCACCTCCATGGAGAGCGTGACGATCTTGGAGGCCACGCGGTTGCCGAACTGGTCTTCCACGATAACGTAGATCTGGCGACCGGAGCGCGAGGCGTTCATCTCCACGGTGTAGGTATCGCCGGAGAAGGTGGTGGTGCGGACAAAGTTCGTAGCACCCTTATTCTTGTAGTACCACTTGTAGGTCAGGCCCTCACCCTCCGCTTTCACGGTGACCGTCGCGGTCTTGCCGTAGGCCACGGTGACGGACTTGGGTTGGGTGGC